>PWHM01000030.1 GCA_003554915.1 Candidatus Nealsoniibacteriota bacterium | reverse complement strand
TGCAAAAAACCCCACACCCGCTCCATTCTGAAATCCAACTGGTCGACAACCCGATCAAATCTGTCCAGCTGGTCATCTTCATGCCGGTAGGTCTCCTCGGCCAGCGTCTGGCTGCCGGTCTCCGGGTCCTCAGAACCGATGCAGATCACGGCCAGCTTGGTCGACGTGTTGCCCGGGTTGATAGTCAGTATCTTTCGCACCTCAATCTCATCCATGCTCGATCCTCCCGTCTGCACTGATCCGCAGGATTCGCTTCACGGGCGCAGCCGCCTGTGCGGTGGCTTTCTGATATCGTATTAATTATCTCATCCAACCCCGGCGGGTTGCACCCCCAGCAATGGTTTCCCAACCCGCAGTGGAAATCATCCAACTGAAGCATACCGGGGGAGATGCATCCTCAGCAGGAGACCGTCCTCCCCGGCAAATATCATAATGAAGGAAGGTTTTGTGCAGTCCGGCCAGCTGAACAGCAGCCATCGCTTCCCCTGGGAGGCTGACCGAGGATTGGGAGGCCTTGATGATATCCCTGCCTGGAAAAGAAGATGGACGCAAAGATACTGATGAAATTGTCAGCAGCAGACGGTAAACAGGGCGGGAGAATGAAAATGACCGCCTGCGGATGAAAACGCAGTTCGGGTTGAAAGCCTCCGAGACGAAAAGAAAGGAAAATACAGAGAGTACTACGCCGGCATCGATCCTGCCGTGCGATCACTCGTAAGAGGCCCAGGGTGAATCAGTTCTCTGCCCGCAGGCCCTCTGCCAGCGGAGCACACTGCAGCGGTGCGTCTTGGCGACGCACTGACTCTGTGCTATGATATTAGCAAATGAATAAAGGCTGTGAAGGAAGCGAGTAGGTGTGCCTCTTCCGCTCAGAGAGCCCGGGTTGCTGCGAGCCGGGCCGGGGAAGCGTTCTGAAAATCTTTCCGGAGCTGCAGGCTGAACTCCCCGGCCATCGGGGCCAGTAAGCTGGGCCGGTTCTGCCCGTTAACGCAGGGGGATATTAGGGGCAACCCCGTATCCCAATGAAGAGGGCCCTCGGGGCCAATCTGGGTGGTAACGCGGTGTTTGGCCGTCCCGGTGCGGGGCGGTTTTTGCGTTTTGCATGCAATCCCAGATCATCCGAAACAACTGCCAAAAATGACAGCCGGGAGGGATCAGGAAGTGTTCAAACCCGTATCGAATGATGTCGATTTTCCCGAAATGGAATCCAGGCTGCTGCAGTGGTGGGAGGAAAGTGGACTGCGGCACGCGTACCTGGAGAAAAATGATGATTCAGATGAGCGGTTTTCTTTCCTGGACGGTCCGATCACCGCAAATAACCCCATGGGGGTCCACCACGCCTGGGGCCGCACGTACAAGGACCTGTTCCAGAGATACAAGACCATGCAGGGATTTGCCCAGCGCTACCAAAATGGCTTTGACTGTCAGGGGCTATGGGTAGAAGTTGAAGTAGAAAAAGAGCTGGGCCTCAACTCCAAGACCGAAATTGAAGATTACGGCATCGCCCCCTTTGTGCAAAAATGCAAGGAAAGAGTTCGCCGTTTTTCCGCAATCCAGACTGAGCAATCAAAGCGACTCGGCTACTGGATGGACTGGGAGAACTCCTACTTCACCATGTCAGAGGAGAATAACTACACCATCTGGCACTTTTTGAAGATCATGTACGAGCGCGGCCTGATCTACCGCGGGCACGACAGTATGCCCTGGTGCACCCGCTGCGGCACCGGTCTCAGCGAACACGAAATAGTCACAGAAGGCTACAAGGGGATGACCCATACCAGCCTGTACGTGCGCCTGCCTGTGGCCGGCAAAGATGCTTCCCTGGTGGTATGGACGACCACACCCTGGACCCTTCCCGCCAACGTGGCAGTGGCAGTTAACCCGGAAGAAACCTACGTGGAGGTTCAGATCGATGGTGAGCACCTGATTTTGGCCGAACAGGCGGCACTTCGCATATTCGGCGAGGATGTTGACATCCGCAGCAGGTTTCCCGGCTCGCGGCTGGTGGGAGAGCATTACCGCGGTCCCTTCTCCGAGCTGCCGGTGCAGCAAGATATCGAACCAGTGGTCATTCCCTGGGAGGAAGCTGACCCCCAGGAAGGTACCGGCTGCGTACACATCGCGCCGGGATGCGGAAAAGAAGACTTCGAGCTGGGCGGTGAATTCGATCTTCCGGTACTTGCCCCGCTTGATGAGTTCGGCAATTTCCTGTCCGGATATGGTTTTTTGGTAGGTCAGGGCGCGTGGGACACCAGCGAGAAGATTATCGAAAATCTGCACGGCAAGGAAATTCTGATCCGCACCGAGGACATAACCCACCGATACCCGGTATGCTGGCGCTGCGGTGAAGAGCTGGTATTTCGCCTGGTATCCGAATGGTTCATCGACATGGACCAGTGGCGCGAGGAAATAATGGATGTGGCCAAGCAGATCCACTGGATACCCGAATTTGGAAAGGAACGGGAGCTGGACTGGCTCCGCAATATGGATGACTGGATGATCTCCAAGAAGCGCTACTGGGGCCTGGCTCTCCCCATCTGGACCTGTGATGAGTGCGACAGCTTCGAGGTGATGGGCAGCCAGCAGGAGTTGAAGCAAAGAACAGTACAGGGCTGGGACAAGTTTGAAGGACACACCCCGCATCGCCCCTGGGTGGATGAGGTAAAGATCGAGTGC
>PWHM01000130.1 GCA_003554915.1 Candidatus Nealsoniibacteriota bacterium | reverse complement strand
GCACAGCCGCCAAGATCAGCTGCCGGTCCTCAACTTCGAGGCGGGACAGGTGCACCCGCACATCGAAGACTGAACCGTCGCCCGGGCGTCTGGCCTTCCATTCAAACAGCTTATCTTCACCGGCAAGAACCTCTCGCCACATCTGCGGAAGCTTTTCCGTGGGGGCATCACCAGCTGAGTAATCATCGACAATGCTCAGCTCAAGAGCCTGCGGCAGACCTACTCCGTACATCTGCAGGGCCCGCTTATTTACCTGCAGGATATTCCCATCCACGTCATGAGCAAAAAGTGCATCGTGAACAGCATCAAAGATCCCTCTCAAGGTCTCGAGTCGGGGTAACGAAATCTCTTCGGGTTCCGCATCATCCTGCGTCTGCCCGTTCATGCGGACACCTCCTCCCGGTTCACCGGGCGTTTGGCTGCCGATTTGAGCGCGAGTGTTTTCCATCTTGAGTATTGTCCCCACGGCAGCGTGCTTCCTTGTGCTTATATTGATTCTATTTACCAGGATATTACTCCTTCCCACCTTCTGCATCTGTTTTAGATGCAGGGGCGGCATGTTCCCTCTATGCCGGGCACGTGCGGGCGATGAAAATATAGACCAACCTGCTGAGCTGTTGAAGATGCCGCAAAACGACAGTTATGCCGGCAGCTGCTGCGCGGCAGAATTTTTCAGCTCAGCTACCGCTTCATCCCCCGGGGTCTTTTAGATCTTCACCACCACGTTGTCAATCAAACGCGTGGAGGATACGTACACCGCTCCGGCCAGCAGGGCTTCGCCTGCTACCTCCCCGGGATGGCTCAGATCAACGGCGTCGCGCACCTGCAGGTAGTCGACCTGCACCTGGGGCTGTTCATCTATCAGCTGCCGCATTGCTCTTTCGATCGCGGCGGGATCCCGCCTCCCCTGCTCAATCATGCGGCGCCCCCGCTGCAGGGCCCGGTACAGGGCCAAAGCCGCCTCCCTCTGACCGGGCGTCAGATGCTGGTTGCGGGAGCTCATCGCCAGCCCGTTTTCCTCGCGGACGGTGGGACAGCCCACCACCTGAGTGTCGAAATTCAGATCCCGCGTCATACGCTGGATTACCCGGTACTGCTGGTAATCCTTCTTTCCGAAGTAAGCGCGGTGAGGTCGCAGTATGTTGAAAAGCTTGCTGACCACCGTCGTCACTCCACGGAAATGACCCGGCCGCGCGGCACCGCACAGGCAGTCGGTCAGGCCCTCTACCTCCACGTAGCTGGAGTAACCGGAGGGATAAAGTTCGGCCTCATCGGGCGTAAACAGCGCATTCACGCCCTCCCGCTGCGCCAGCTGCCGGTCGCGCTGATGATCCCGCGGGTACTTGCGGTAATCCTCCTGCTGGTCAAACTGAATGGGGTTGACGAAAATGCTGACGGCCAGCTGGTCGTTTTCTACGCGGGCGCGCCTTATGAGAGACAGGTGGCCCCGGTGGAAATGCCCCATGGTGGGAACCAGCCCAACCGAACAATCCGCCCAGAGGCCATCCCGCCAGCTGCGCATCCGGTCAATATCTGATATCTCGCGCATTCAACCTTCCTCCCCGGGTGATGATTCACCCCGCAGCTTGTCAATGACGGCGGGGTCGGTCGAGAAGCTCTCCTCGCTGCCGGGGAAATCCCCATTCCTCACGTCAGCAGAAAACTCGCGGACTGCGTCCCTTATCACCGCGCCGGCGTTGCCGTACCTGCGCACGAACCTGGGGGTAAAATCATCGAACATTCCAACCAGATCGTGAAACACAAGGACCTGACCATCGCAGTCCGGCCCCGCCCCTATGCCTATGGTGGGAATTGACAGGACGCGGGTTATCTCGGCCGATATTTCCGCCGGAATGCACTCCAGCACCAGGGAAAAGCAGCCGGCCTCCTCCAGCAGCTGGGCGTCAACCAGCAGAGCCCTGGCCGCCTGCAGATCCCGTCCCTGCACTTTGAATCCACCCAGCTGATGCACCGCCTGCGGGGTGAGGCCTATGTGGCCCATGACCGGAATACCGGCACGCCGCAGGGCACTGACCTGCGGCAGCACTTCCTCACCGCCCTCCAGCTTCACCGCCTGGGCACCGCTTTCTTTCATCAGCCTGCCGGCATTTCTCACCGCACTCTCAGCGCTGACCTGAAAACTCATAAAGGGCATGTCAGCTACCACCAGCGGCCGCGTGACCCCCCGGCACACCGCCGCAGTGTGCGAGATCATATCCTCTATAGTCACCGGCAGCGTATCCTCATGCCCCAGAACCGTCATCCCCATCGAATCCCCCACCAGTATGACATCTGCCCCGCCACGCTCCACCAGCCCAGCGGTGGAGTAATCATAGGCGGTTAGCATGACCACCTTCTGTTTGCTGTTTTTCATCTGGCGCAGTGTATCTACTGTCACCTTATCTTCAGTGCCGCTCACTTGCATCTCCTCCAATCGAGAGCATATGCCGCAGCCGTCGGGCCTGCCGGCAGCTCAGGCTTTCTTTTCGGCGGGCCAGCTGCACGGCTGCCTGACCGAGACTCCGGTACGTGTTTTGCATGCTGTCGGACATACCGGACATCGCCTGCAGGTGTCTTCGAACCGTCTGCACATCGCCGCGGGAAATCGGACCGGTCAGCGCGTCCACCGCACCGCTTTTTTCCACATTCTGCAGCGTCCCCAATATCAGCGGCTTCAGCGCGGCCAGG
>PWHM01000052.1 GCA_003554915.1 Candidatus Nealsoniibacteriota bacterium | reverse complement strand
CCTTGATCTCGCCTACGTAAAAAAAATACAGGACATCCTCTTTCAGCTGCAAATCAGAAAAAAGGACATCCTCCTGGTCTGAAAACATGCGTTTTTCCACCTGACTTTTTTACAATTTGATGAAAAAATCAAAAGCTTTTTACAAATATGTAAACCTGACACTTTCTTACTCGTCTTGCCCCGGCAAAAAACCGGTATCAGTACCCTTATTACCCTGGAAAAAGCCTGGAAAAGAGAAGATTTCGGGATACAAAAACGGATATTCATGAAGCATTCTTGCAAAAAAAACTTCAAAAATATTTGACACAAAACCCTATTATGCTAAATTTTTACTTTGCATAGCGATCATAAAAACCTTGCCTGCCGGCGCTTCCTTACAATTTCATCAGTTCCGGCTGAAACCTGCCCCCTGGATTCAAGCCCTCGAGTGCCGACCGGCAAAGAACAGCCTTATGAGTTTATGCATCTTTCAAACCAGTTTTAAATGGAGGCAACATGCACACACCGCAGTACATAAACGACATAAATAAAGTCCCGGGTCTCAATGGCCGGGACCTGGAGCAGCTGGCCCCGGTAATGGATACCTTTGAATTCAGATCCAACGAGTACTACCTGTCCCTGGTAGACTGGGACAATCCGGATGATCCAATTCGCAGGATAATAATACCTTCTTTGCATGAACTGGACCAATGGGGACGTCTGGATGCCTCCAATGAACAAAGCTATTCGGTTCTCCCGGGACTTCAGCACAAATATCTCAGCACGGCCGTATTCCTGGCCAGTGATGCCTGCGGCGGATTCTGCAGGTATTGCTTCCGCAAGAGGCTTTTCATCCATCCAGAGCAGCGCGAGGTTCTCACAGACCTGGACGCCGCCTGCGATTACGTGCGCAATCATCCGGAAATAAACAATGTCCTGATAACCGGCGGGGACGGGCTCATGCTTTCCACCTCAAGGCTGGAAAAAATCATTTCCAGGCTGCGCGGGATTGAGCACGTTAAAATCATCCGCATAGGCACCAAGCTTTTGTCCTATAATCCATACCGGGTCCTCAACGACCAGGAACTGCTGGAAATAGTCAGAAAATACAGCCTGCCGGATAAAAGGGTCTACTTCATGACCCATTACACCCATCCCAGGGAAATGACCGACGTCAGCCTGGAGGCATGCGACAGACTCATCAAGGCCGGCGGCATACTCTGCAACCAGACCCCGATGCTCAGAGGCGTCAACGATGACCCGGAGGTTCTGGGGGAACTCTTCAACAGGCTTTCCTATATGGGGGTGGCCCCATACTACATTTTTATCTGCAGACCCACAGTGGGCAACAAGCCTTATGCCGTTCCCGTGGAAGAAGCCTTCAACGTGTATCAGAAGGCCAGAAGCATGAGCTCCGGACTGGGAAAACGAGCCAAGCTGACCATGTCCCATGCTTCGGGCAAGATAGAGGCGCTGGCCATGACCGATGAAAACATCATTTTCCGATATCACCGGGCGGCTGACCCGGACGAAAGCGGCAAGGTGCATATATGCACACGCAATCCCCAGGCCTACTGGTTTGACGACTACAAGGAGATCGTAGAGACATACGAGCAGCAGGAAAGCTAAGACCCAATCTCAAAACGCCATCTGCAATATAGTTCAGGAGGATGTTCATCAGGAGGGGCAAAGATACAGTGCACCCTGATGCGGGAATCAATCTCCCCGGCAAAGGCAGCAAATTCACGCAGGTGCATCTCCTTGCAGCTGTACTCACCCATCCCGTGCTTTTTTCGTCCCTCCTGGGCCGGGCATACAGGGACGCTTAAAACCATCTCACTCTCTCCGGCTTGAATATTATAATCAAGCATCAGCCCCCAGGAAAAATATTTAAGGGTCTGCAGCAAACCCTGCAGGCCCTTTTCTTTTATGGCAAAACGCTTAAGGATATCTTTGGCCGCCAGACGGCCCACCTGCTCCCAGACCAGAGCGTTGACCTCTTCCGCCCCTGCCAGTCCCATACGCTTTTCAATATTGATGAACCAGAAGGCATCCGCAACCCTCAGCTGCCAAAGAAGGCTTCCGGCCAATTTCCTTAATTCCTCCCTGCCCATCATATCCAGGTCTTTTTCCGGCATTTCCGCCTCCCTGCCCTGATTTTTGCTTTCCATATACTTTACATGCTGTTAATCTGAATGAGGTATTCACGGGATACATTACCGTCTTCATCAATGAATACCGGTTCGGCCCGGTCTCAAGCCTATCTGCAACAAACACAAAGGACAATACATATATGGAAGAACTGGCAAAATTCAAAAATCTGCCCATAGACTGGGATGTGGAGCCTGCAGACGCTGTTGCCCTGCATCTGGAATGGGGGAACACCGGGTATTCAGGAAAGCATCACGATTCAGACTCAGAGACCTATTTTTTCTGTGTGGACTCCTGGCAGGAGCCCTATATCCTGCGCCTGCAGAAAATGACCAAAGACGGGTCTGAGACGTTGCATGAGATGGAACTGCCCAGGGAGTTCTGGGACTGCTGCAGGGCCAAGGGGGTGCATGGACTTCCGCCGGAAGTCAAGGAGTGGCTGCAGAAATGGTTTTAGCTCCTTCCGGGGCAACTATCCACCACCAGCTTAGTTTCCATCCGGAAAGTCTTTCTTTCCGGATGTTGAAACTATTGGTTTTCTTTACGGAAACGAGGAGTTTTTTCTTTTG
>PWHM01000026.1 GCA_003554915.1 Candidatus Nealsoniibacteriota bacterium | reverse complement strand
TCCAACATTCCATGGTTACGGAAACTATAGGGAGTTTACTGACGAACATAAAAATAATATGAGTAAATCTCATCATAAAACAAAGAAAGTTATCCAAAAGAGAAAAGATGACACGGTAATTAAAGTTTGGGAATCTGGAAGGAAAGCATCATTGGAGTTAAATATACATCCATATTGTATTTCTCAATGCTGTCAAGGGAATCAAGGAACTGCAGGTGGTTACAAATGGGAATTTAAGGATGAATAATACAACATTAAATACTTCAACATTAAACTATTTAATATACAATTATCCACATATTTCTCACATATACTTTATATATTCACACATAGCTTAAACATATGACATGCTAAACCTTGATCAACATTACCAATCCGCACAACGGGAACTATGTAAACGGTCGTTATACCAGTTTTTTAAGACTATGTGGCCTATAATAGAACATAGTAATCCATTCATTGACTCCAACCACGTAGAATTCATTTGTAATGAGATACAACCTGCGTTATTGGACTTGGCTAATGGAGTTGAGAAGAAGCGGGATATACTGATAAATGTTCCACCAAGACATCTGAAATCCACTATCGTATCGGTAATGGCTCCAGTCTGGATCTGGTTACATAACCCGTCGTTGGATATTATTGTTGGTTCTCACTCATCAGATCTGTCGACAAAACTAACCATGGCTTCTCGTGACATACTTCGCAGTAATAAATTTAGATCATTATTTCCGGATATAACTCTTAAAGAAGATAATGATCGTAAAACTGAATACAGTAATACAAAGGGTGGTACAAGGATAGGAGCAACCCCAGGAAGGGATGTAACGGGTCAAAACGCTGATATCATAATAATAGATGACCCAATAGGAGTTAAGACCTCACAGAACGTAATAGACCGTGCCAATGAATGGATAACATCTCAATTATTTAACCGTAAGAATGACCAAAGAACGTCGTTAGTCCTAACCATCATGCAGAGGATAAGTGAAACTGACCCATCAGGTATGTTATTGGAGTTAGACCCAAGTATTTATCACATATGCCTACCGATAGAAGAAACAGATAAGGTTAAACCACCAAAAGCAAGAGACTTATATGTAAATGGTTTGTTGGATAATGAACGGTTCCCATTAGAAGTTATAAAGGGGTTACAGGCTAGACCTATACAGTATGAAAACATGTGGTTACAGAATCCATCACCAAAGGGTGGAGGATATGTTAAAGAAGAATGGCTACCTATACAAGATAAAACACCACAGTTGTATAGTCAACTCAATAACGTTCCACCACATTTCTTCATTGACTCAGCGTATACAGAAAACACATCTAATGACCCATCGGGTATAATTGTGGTAAAAGAATTAAATAAACAGTTGTATATAATAAAATCCGAATTAGTATGGATGGGGTTTCCAGATCTTGTGAAATACCTGAATACGATGGTATTAGAACATGGATACACCAATCAAAGTAAAATATATATCGAACAGAAAGCTTCAGGGATAAGCCTTACTCAACAACTAAAAAGAGAAACAAACTTAAATGTGGTAGAGGATGAAACACTGAAAACCTTAAAAGGAAGTAAGGCAGATAGGTTACAAGCGATATCTCCACAATTGGAATCTAAAAGAGTCTATTTAATAAGGGGTAATTGGAATAAGGGGTTCATAGACCAACTCACGACACTTAAACCGACACACGACGAATATTGGGATACAACGGTAATGGCAATACAAAACTTACTCTTAAACCAAAACAAAGGAACTGGTGAGTATGCAGTTCGACGAGCTAAATCAAGATCATAATGAGTATAGAAACAAGAATAATGGACATAGTGAGTGAAGAGCTTACTGACTTTTTGACAGACTATGTAAATGTATTACAATCAAATCTTATAGCAAGTGGTAAGTTAAATAGAGGAACATTATATAATTCTATTCAATTCCAAGTTATGGGAATGACTGCAACTGTACAAATGGAAGAATATGGTGAGTTTGTGGATAAGGGAAGACAAGCAGGTTCCAAGTTCCCACCAAGAGACTCCATACTACAATGGGTACAAGACAAAGGACTAACATTAGATGATTCATCAGCTTCATTAGAAACCCAACAAGATCAATTGACATTCCTTATATCACGAAAGATCAGTGAGCAAGGGATAGAACCAACAAACTTCATTGAAGATCCAAATATAACAATGTTGGAAATGAGAATAAACGATAGAGTAGAAACTGCAGTACAAGAACATATAGAGAACTTATGAAACGAAACTATAATATAACATTGAAGAATTCGTGGAATGACATATCCATTGATGACTATTTTAAGTTGAAGGGTGTGACAAACATAATTGACATTATCTCTATACTTTCAGGTGAGTCAAAAGATACACTAAAAGATATACCAATGTCTGTGATAGATGAGTTAGTCAAAGAAACAGACTTTATACACGGTGACGTTCCCATAAACACGGATATAACGGACGATCTATTAAAAGTAAGGGTAGAGGGTGGGGTAGAGTATTACTACTCGTTAAACCTTGAAATTGGACAGTGGGATGCAGGTAGGTTTATGGACTTTATGGAGTTTTCATCTGATGCGGACTTATTGTATGATAACATGCATTTACTGATGGTTATTTGTTGTGATAAGTGGGAAGTCCAACCGCCATCACCGTGGAATCCATTTGGTAAAGAGAAGTT
>PWHM01000065.1 GCA_003554915.1 Candidatus Nealsoniibacteriota bacterium | reverse complement strand
GATGAGATATGCACCGCAGGTATCCACTCCCATCCTGATAGTGCACGCCGAGGAGGACTACCGCTGTCCCATGGAGCAGGCAGAGCAGTGGTACGTTGCGCTCAAGAGGTTGGGCGTGGAGTGCAGATTTGTCCGGTATGAAGGAGAAAACCACGAATTATCCCGGTCAGGCAAACCGTTAAACCGGGTGGACCGCCTGCAGCGCCTGCTGCAGTGGTTCGAGACATACCTTTGAGATGAGCGCATTTTTGGGGTGGGAGAAGGTTACTCACCCGTGCGCTGCAGCGTAGTGCTTACTGTAGATGACCGTGACCACCTGAAGGGAGATGTCATTGGCCGCTGAAACCGACGATGAGCGAAAAACCCGCCCGATAGTGGCTGTCAGCACTGGGGACCCCGCCGGAGTGGGTCCAGAGGTGGCAGTTGCTGCCGCTTGCTCTGAGACCGTGTTGCGGCAGGTTCGGCCACTGCTGGTGGGTCACCGGCAGCATCTGCTCGGAGCATGTGAAGCCCGGGGAATGCAGGTTGAGCTGGTCCGTTGTCGTGCCGATGAAGGTACGGACCCCTGCAGCAATCACAATGAACAGGGTATGCCGGTGGTGAGGTACGTCCAGCCTGTCGGTCCCGCACCGGGACCGGTGCGGCCGGGGGAAGCAACTGCCCAGGCAGGTGCTGCCGCCCGCGGCGCTTTTGAGTTGGGCGTTCGCCTGGTACGGGAGGGAGTTGCTTCAGCCCTGGCCACCGCACCCTTGGACAAGAGGTCTCTGCGGATGGCCGGGGCTCCCTACATCGATCACACCTCCGGCCTCGCTCAGCTGACGGGAGCAGATTCAGTACGCACCATGTTCAGGACTGGTTCTCTCCGGATATTTTTCGTTACCCGCCATCTCCCGTTGCGGGAGGCGATTGATGTATTGTCCGTCGAGATGATCGTAAAGATGGCGGCGGCTGCCGGTGAGGATCTGTGCAGGCTGGGAATTAGCAATCCACAGATTGCTCTGGCGGCGCTGAATCCGCACGCCTCCGATGGCGGTCTGATGGGAACCGAAGAGGGAGACATACTATCTCCGGCAGTTGATAGAGCCCGAGGTCTGGGAATTCAACTGCATGGTCCAATTCCCGCTGATGCGGTTTTTCACCTGGCACAGCAGGGTCAGTTCGATGCCGTGCTTTCCCTGTATCACGATCAGGGGCACATTGCGGCGAAAACTCTTGATTTCTACGGCACAGTAAGTTTTACCTTCGGACTGGACTTTCTGCGAACTTCAGTCGACCATGGCACGGCCATGGATATAGCGGGACGGGGCATTGCTGACAGTACATCTATGGTTAACGCGGTGGTCTCCGCTGGACGGTTTGGCCGACTCTGGAGAGCACCCTCCGCTGATATGGGATAACCACCTCGCAGGATAATTGTCTCGAGCAGCGAATTATTTGTTCTGTCGGGCAGTGAAGAGCGCTGAGTCTGGCCGATCACCCGGACACCGGCGCGCCGCTGCTGGCAGGAGCGAAATTATCAGTTGATGAGAATTAGGGAGGCGGATCTAAATGCTAGCAATCGTCAATGGTAAAGTGCTGACAGTTACTGACGGTATACAGCAAAACGCCACCGTACTGGTGGACGACGGAAAGATCGAGGCCGTCGGCACGGATGTTGAGGTTCCAAAGGAAGCAAAAGTCATCGATGCTACCGGCAAATGGGTCACCCCGGGTTTGATCGATGCACACAGCCACTTGGCTCTCTTTGGTGAACCGAGGACTCAGGCCACAGCTGACGGCAATGAGACTACCGATCCGGTCACCCCCCAGCTGAGGGGTATAGATTCGCTCAATCCGCAGGACCCGGCATTTGCCGATGTTCTGTCCGGAGGAGTAACCTGCGTGTATACCCAGCCCGGCAGTGCCAACATCATAGGTGGTACCGGAATTGCCATCAAACTGCGGGGCAATACAGTAGACGAGATGGTCATGCCGGGCACCGCGGGTATGAAAATGGCGCTGGGCGAAAACCCCAAGCGAGTCTATGGGCAGGGGCGCAGCAAGATGCCGGGAACCAGGATGGCCAATGCGGCTGTCTTGCGAGACGCGCTGGTATCGGCGGAAAACTACCTCAACAAGATGCGGCGTGCTGAGGAAGACGAGGATGCTTCACCCCCGGACCGTAACCTGAAATGGGAAGCGCTGAGTAAGGTTCTGACCGGCGAGATGAAGGCGCACATACACTGCCACAGGGCTGATGATATCATTACTGCCATTCGCATTGCCGAAGAATTCGAACTTGATTACAGCCTTGAACACGTGACTGAAGGCTACAAGATCACTGATGTTCTGGTGCAAAAGGATGTCCCCTGTATCGTCGGACCTCTGCTGATGGGGCGAGGTAAGATGGAGCTGCAGGACGTCACCATAAAGAACGCCGGTATTTTGGCCCGCGCGGGAGTTAAAGTCTGCATTCAGATGGACAGCACCTCAGGTACCCGCTGGCTTTCAGAAGTCACCGGCATAGCAGTGCGGGAGGGCATGCCCGAGGAAGAGGCTTTCAGGGCCGTTACTATCAATCCTGCGGAAGTGCTGGGAATTGATGACCGGGTGGGCAGCCTCGAGAAAGGCAAAGATGCAGACATTGCCATATTTGACGGCAACCCGCTTTGCAATTTCAGCAAGTGCCTCAAGGCTTTCATAGAGGGTGAAGTTGTCTACGACCACAAAG
>PWHM01000034.1 GCA_003554915.1 Candidatus Nealsoniibacteriota bacterium | reverse complement strand
TGATCCTGATCCTGATCCTGATCCCGATCCTGAACCTGAGCCGGATCCTGAGCCGGATCCTGATCCTGATCCTGACCCTGATCCTGATCCCGATCCCGATCCTGACCCTGATCCTGAGCCGGAACACCCTGAATTCACTGTTGCTGAAAGCATTTTACTATATGAGAACAATGAACTGCCTCTAGAATACATAATTGACACATCAGAGCTTTATTCCCCTGACAAATATTCAGTATCTGAAGCTGAATCCGAATACTTCAAAGTAAATACAATCATTGATAACGCCATGAACAGCGACGAGCTGGTTCTGGCGGATCTGTTTGAATGGCACATTGAAGACTCCGCAGCCAAGATAATGGATAATCATACAGATCCCTTTATTAAGGATGCACATTTACTGACAGTATCTGGCACGGAAAATGAGCTGAGCGCAGAACACTATAAAATTCTGTTCAGTGAAGAAGAATTGAATGCTGTGCTGGCAGAAGGAGCATCTTTCCAGGTTACTTATCCTTTTGAGGTTCAAGACGAACGTGCTGTGCAGCAGGGCGGCGAGTTATTGATCCATAATTTCGATCCACACATGGATAGTATGGTGTTTGAGGATCTTTCCGGAACCCTTATCAAGGGCGATGAAGACGAGTTCCTGGATTTCCCCGGAGTTGTGGTTGCAGAGGACGTCTTCGAAAAGCAGACCAGCATCTATTTTGATCCGTTTGGAGGAGAAGCCGGGGGTGTAACCCTGATAGGTATTGTCGATGAAACTTTAGAAAGCATTGATTGGGGATTGTTGTAAAATAATACAGAAGGAGTCCATACTCTGTTTATCTCCATAATCAGCACTTCTTCATAACAGATAATAGGAGGCAATAATGGAAATTCAATGGGAAGATCAGGCAGGGAACAAATATGAAGTAGCATTAGAAAATACGAATGTCGTGTTAGCAGTTTATCCAAAGCCTGACACATTTGATGAAACATATACCTTTGAAGCAGATATATATAGATCGGTTAAGAGGTCTTGGTTTCCAGGTATTTCAGACCCTATAGCTGAGGGTGGAGATGGAATTAAAATTGAATATGATAGTGATGGGAAATGGGTGGGAGAATGGACCGCCCAAGATCACGGTCGTTTAAACCCTGACTACTATTTCGTTATCCCTGATTATCATGAGGAAAAATCCGAATCTCTTACAGTAATCAGCAAAAGAGAAGACGATGCTGAGTTTTTTACCTTGACACCGTCTGAGTTCATCAAAGGTGAAAGTATTCCAGTCATACTCGGGTATAGGGATTGGACTTGTGGCTATAATCCGAATCTGAATTATGCCACTGTAAAGATTGGGGCTGAGGGAAACCAAAGAATTGTGGACCTCTATTCTAACGACGGTAAGAGCCTAAATATTGATGACCAAGGAGGGCGCAGCATCGACTTCACTGATCCTGACTCTTGGCTTAATAAAGAATATTATAAAATCACTAAAGATGAAGACTGGTGGTATACTGTCGGTTACATACGACCCGAAGACTACCTAGAAGAGAATAAAGCATACTGGGAAAATCAGAACGAGAACACGAGTACGGCCACTCTTGCAATTGAGGCTACCTATCACTGGAGAGAGTGGTTCAAAGGACATATGTTAGGAGAGAATAGACAAACATTGGTCTCAGATGAAGTCATGCTCATAACTAGCCGGCCGGGATGGGAAAATTGGTACGCAGGGGATACACACTTTCATTCAGCGTTAACGGATCTGGATTTTTCTATTCCACATCTTGTATCGCCTCAATGGATTGATGTTGGCACTCCATTATCCATCGCACGTTTATTGGGAGAGAGCAAGGGGTTGGAATGGACTGCGGTGACGGATCACTCGTATTCGCTCGAAGATACATGGGAACCCTTCTCGTTATCAGCTAAGCATATAGAACAATTTCTTGATTGGCTAACACATAAGCATGAGAATATACCTAATGAATTTTTTGAATATGTAGAATATTTTCAACATGTCATTTTACCTGAGTTTGTATCGGGTATGATTCCTTCAGTAAATGTAGACGATATAAATGGCATTAGTGATTGGCTAACTGATCTGCACAATTTACTTATTTCGGATGATGTGTCTAATGATTTGAGGGGATTGTATCTAAATGCAGGAATTCCTCTTGAACCTCTTCCCTTCGATAATCCTGACGTTTACATGCCACTTGATGATTACAGGGCAGATCCTAAAACATATCAATGGGAGAAATTGGAAGAAAACCCAGCATTCACTAAAGGGGATATGCAATTTTTAAAGGGGATAGAAATCAGCGTAGGCACCGATTTTTCAATTGATAATCCATCGGTTTTTCCTCAACTACATTTGCTGGCATATGGGTTTGACGAGAATGATGACTTTGTAAGGGGGCCGGGCGCAATTGAAATGAGGGAGCTTGAGGATGTATTGGAGGATATGGAGAGTATGAATGGCGTCTTTGGCTACGCAGCGCATCCCATGCTTAACGATTGGTTATTTGCTGAGCCATGGACCGTAGAAGACGCTACTAAGGCCTTTGAGTATAAAGGGCATGACGGTACATCAATATTCCGCGGATTTCAGTTCTGGAACAAGAGAGCTGACGAAGACCGCGATGCCTCACTGGAACTCTGGGAAGATATTTTAGCAGAACACCCGGACAATCGGGACTGGTACCTTGCAGGCGGATCTG
>PWHM01000073.1 GCA_003554915.1 Candidatus Nealsoniibacteriota bacterium | reverse complement strand
CCTATCCAGGGGAAGTCTTCCAAAACGACGTGCTTTTCCAAATCGGTATGAAAAGGAAATTCGGCCATATCGGATAAATTCATTGAAAACTTATTATCTCCTATGAAAGAATATCCCTCGCCGAAATTAACGTAGTCGAATTCAGGTTCTTCCGGTCTTAGCTTTCTTCCGGAAATTACCATGTCCACTTTTTCGTTGGACAAAATATCTATCGACTCACCGGTCGATCCGGTGTAGACGACCCTTATATCATTTTCTTTTAAAAGATCGAGTTCATCATAGAAAGTCGGGCAACCGGCAATTCCAATTCCACTCAGTCGGGCGGGAAGATAAGCTGTCAGAGATGAGTATCCGGCTATAATCAGTCCTACTACGATCACCATTACGAGCGGAAAATATTTTTTCATATTATAGCCCTATTAAATAGTAGTAAGAAAGGAAGAATAAAACCAATGTACCGGCGAGATAAACCCAGGTTATCAAATTAGATTGAGCAATCCATACTTCTTTGGTTATTACCGCCCCGGCGAAAATAATAAGCTCTATGAGCATATAGAAAAACAGATAGAGTCCTATATAAAAAGCGTAACTGATCCAAGGAAGGCCGGTTTGGGCTAAAATTCCACCGTAAACCATGGGGAGTCCGAAAGAACAAGGCAGTTCAACAAGAGTTATCACAGCTGCGAAAAGCATAACACTGGTAATCAAAACCACGGTTCTGCTCGCTTCATTATTGAAAGCCGACTTGACTTTTTTGGTTGCCTTTTGAGCCAATTTGCTGTTCGTCGATTCGCAGGTGGGGCCGTATTTTAAAAACCTGATAAACTCTTTTAAAAAGTAAAGAGCTCCCAAAAAAGCGGCAATACCGATAATGGTGTTTATCGGCCCAATGAAGTGGGCTATAGTTTGGAAAAGTGCCGTCCAGGCGAAAACTAAAAGTCCGTAAATGGCTACCGCGGTCACTATGAAAAGACCGCCGTAAAAAACAATCTTTTTCCGGGAATCAAAACTGAGAACGATCATCAAAATAAGTATCAAAGCACCTATCGAGCAGACATTCAGTCCGTCCAAAGAGCCGAGCACGGCTGCAAGAGCGGGAAGCGGCAAGGTTTCCACACAAACTTCCCCGATGAAAGGTATTTCCACATAACACGCTCTCTGTTCCATCATTACGTTTTCTCCTTCCAGCGCTCTTTTCATCAGCTCCCTGTCCTCTTCATAAAAGCCTTGAAAATAATTTTCACCGATAAAGGTGGTCGGGACCATAAGTCTGTAATCCTCTACACCTCTTTCTTCCATCATTTCTTTTAAAAGCTCTTGGTTTTCTCTTTCACTTATCTCGTAAACCTCAACCTCCAAATCGGGATACTCTTCCAGCAAAACATTTTCCATATATTCTTTCTGCCTTGCACAGTCGGGGCATCTGCTGTCTTCAAAAAAATGTATCGTCTCCGGAGACTCGGCCCCTACGAATCCGAAGACGAGAAAAGCGATCAGGATAAAAAATATTGCAATTGCGTGTCTTTTAATCATTTTTTTTGTTTCTTATTTAAAATTCACAACCGACTTCCTGAGCTAAGGACTGAGGGTCGTTCGGACCTTGATAAACTTCTCCGTCGATTTGAATTTCGGGGACATGGTCGGTTTTAGCCTCCTCCCTGCATCTCTCCCTTTCCTTTTCAGTTCCAATTGAGCACTCCACATAAATGGAGTCTACCATGTCATATCCCCCAAGTGATTCGACAAGTCTCGTGCAAGCGGGACACCACTCGGCACCGTATATCACCAAATCATTTTCGGCCAAGCAATCTATGAGTTCGGCCATCCCATTATTTCCGGTTAAATTCGCCGATTCGTTTTCTTCCGGAATGCCGATATAAAAAATAGCCGCCCCCACAATTAAAATGGAGGCTATAATTGCTAAAATATTTTTATTCATAAAAAGTCACCCGCCGGAAATCTACCGAAGGAAAATTTATTATTGTAAATTTAAAAACTATCTGAAAACTTACAGATTACATCCCACTTCATCACCCATAGAAGCGGGGTCTGTTGCTCCTTCATATAACTCACCGGCAATTTGAATTTCGGGAACATAGCCGGTTTTGGTCTCTTCTTCACATCTTCGTGCTTCTTCCGGGGTTCCTTCCGCACACTCTACATAAATTGGATCAATGGATTCGTACCCACCGAAAGATTCTGCGAGTTGAGTGCAAGCGGGACACCACTCGGCACCGTATATCACCAAATCATTTTCGGCCAAGCAATCTATGAGTTCGGCCATTTCACCACTTTCTTCAGCCGTTTCTTCCCCGAGTTGGTCAACTTCCACTTCATCAAGGGTGCCGACATAGAAAATAGCCGAACCGACAATCAAAACGGAAATTATTATGGCTAAAATATTTTTATTCATACTGATTTTTAATTATTTTTTATTATTATTTTATCACAGTGGAAAAATTTATAAAGAAAAAATCAACTAATTTCCTTTCCGGAACCTCATAAACATTATTGGCGGAGGAGGTGGGATTCGAACCCACGAGGGTGTTAACCCTGCACGCACTCCAAGCGTGTGGAATAAGCCACTATCCGACTCCTCCCTGTTAAAAAAATTAAGATTTGGGAAGGTTGTTTATTGCGCGAGAAATAAAGGGATGTTTACCGGCAAAACGATACTTCAATAACCCTAGTACCGTTATCACATCTTCAATTTCTT
>PWHM01000066.1 GCA_003554915.1 Candidatus Nealsoniibacteriota bacterium | reverse complement strand
GTTAACCAATCCTCCTTTCAACAGTATTGAAATTATAGTAGTATTTAAAATATATGTCAAGAGCAAATTGAAAGACCAGTAACTACATAAAAAACTTAAAATAGAGATAGTAATTTCCCAGGAAAGACAAGTAAAAAGACGCTTTTTTGAAAAAGCGCCTTTTTTATTCTATCTTGTAGTCCGAAAAAATAAACTCAATGCTGATCGGTCTGCTGTAGTAGCCTTCTCCGGTAATCTTTTCCGGAAAAAAGTATTTTTCTTGAATTGTTTCCCATTCCAGTTCCAAATTGGCCCACCAGTCATCTGAATAAACGGTAATTTTTCTAACCAATCCGTCATTAAAGGTCATCTTTCCTCCGTAAACTATGCCGTAATCAAAACCCTTTTCCAGGGCGAGGTCGGTGATTTCTCCATTTTCAATCAGATTGACAATTTCCGCATTGGTAAGCATGGGACCAATAATTTGCCGGAAGACGAAGTAAAGATCTTCACCCAAAACCACGGTGCGATAGTTTCTTAAAAGCACGTCGGTGGACCTGGAGACTCCGGTGGCCATTTCGGTGATGTTTTTCGCCAAACTTTCGGCTCTTCCTCTGATTATCGGCAGGGACAAAACGGAAAGACTGGCCTCGGTTACCGATATAGCCGGAACCAATGGGTCGGAAAACTTTTCATTTTCACCCGCAGTTCCGTAAAAATTAAGAGTGGGATTGATCAGAAAAACATGCATCTTAATAGTTCCTTCAACCGAAAAGTCGATTTCTTCGTATTCGGGATTAAAATCCAAAAGTTCAACGACTTGGCTGTGGACCGGAAAAGAAAAGAGTAGGAAAAAGCAGACTACGAGCGTCAAGATTTTCATTAAAAGCCCCTCCTTTCATCTTGTTGTAAAAGAGCTTAACTGTTCAACGTACTGAAACTTAAGAATTCAGGGTCAGCTTTACCGGTATTTCGGCAACTTTTTTGTACTCTCCCTCTTCTTTTTTCAGAGCCCTGAAGAAATGCTTTCCTTCCCCTTTGAAGGAAACTTGGCGCATTTTAAGGCGGTGCTTTATAGTAGCTCCTTTCTTTACATCCAGATTAAGATCGGAGCTGTCCATCAAAACTTCTCCGTCGGGAGCAATGAATTCATATTTTATGTCAAATTTTCCGGATTCACTGTCATCTTCTTTAGTCCAGAAGCTGACCAAACTGAACTTTCCCTTTATGGAAATATTTTCTTTGTTTTTGTCGGGAGCGTCAATTTTGAAGTTTTCTATGTGATTGAATATGCTCCATTGGCCGGTCTCTTTGTCAATGGAAGAACCTTCGCATAGTACGAGTAGTGTGTTTTTCATAATTTTTGAAGTTTAATTTCATTATGATTATAACTAAATTAACCCTTTTTATCAATCTTTATAAAAAATGTTTTTACTTACTATAATTTTTTTAAAATACAAATCAATCCTCTCATCAAGTTATGAAGGGAAAAATAATAGTTTCCGAACTGACAAGGGTTCGCCTTATCGAAAAGATGTCCAATTCAAGCTTAACTTAAAATCCCAGCAATGAAATCTTTTTTCTTAAAAGCATCGCAAATATTAATCGTTTTTCAATAGTCTTTCCATAATCGACGTCTCCGTAATTGACAAATAAAAAGCCCGACTTATTTATGTCGGGCAAAAACGTGATTTCCTATCCTGAAGGCCGGGGCAACCGAGCGGATGAAATCCCAATCGGTAGCTTTGTCGGGATTGTAAAAAAAGAGTATATCTTTTTCAAAAGCTCTGTGTCCATCCAAAACTAAGTTGGCGGCTGTTATCGAGTCTCGAGAAGGTTCTATATATTTCCATCTCGACAAGCTCACCACGGTGAATTGTCGTGCAGAATAAATTACTTTCTTTATGTCGTTGTTGAATCTTTCATCCTGCACCCTATTCATGACTACAGTTCCTACAGCAACCTTTCCTTCAAAAGACTCTCCACCGGCTTCACCTTCGATCAGTTTGGCGAGAAGATAAACATCGTCCTCGGTAGCCTTCATTTTTGCTTTTTTCTCGTACTCGTTTTCGTATTCGGTTCGTGGCTCTTTTGGTGTTTCGGCAACTCTCTCCGAATCATCTTCGTAGTAATCTTTCTCAAATTCATTTTCAAAGAATTGACTCACTACAAAGAAAATGAGAAAGAAAACAAGCGTCCAAATCAAGAATTTTTTCAAAAAGCAACCCCTCCTTCCTTAATTAATTATGTCACAATAAGCATTTTTTATCAAGTTTTTAGGGTCACTTAACAATATGCGGGGGTTATGTAGGCAAATCGGGATTAACGAAAACCGAAGATCTTTTTGAAATAAATCTACGGATTTTCAAAACCACAACCGCCCTTCTTGATGATCTTAAGTCTGATACGTTTCCGGTAAAGCTTAAATAATTAGTCGAGTGTTGGGTGGATTTACAAAAACTATTTGGTTGGCTGGCGGCGGTGAATCTCCCTTTAGTCGTAATCTTTTTTGTTTTTTGTAGCGTAAATTTCGAGGTAATTGAATATACTTCATTGGCCGGTCTCTTTGTCAATGGAAAAACCTTCGCACAGTACGAGTAAAGTGTTTTTTATAATTTTTGAAGTTTAATTTCATTATGATTATAAATAAATCAACCCTTTTTATAAATATTTGCAAAAAATGTTTCTACTTACTATAATTTTTTAAAATACAAATTAATCCTCTCATCAAGCTATGAAGG
>PWHM01000017.1 GCA_003554915.1 Candidatus Nealsoniibacteriota bacterium | reverse complement strand
AAGTAATGTAGAGGCATCAGGAATACTAAATTATGCATCAGGCGGAACGACTTCAATTAGTACCACGAGTGATATAATAGCATTTGGTACTTATAAAGAAATATATCAAGGATTTGGTTCTGCTGAATTCTCAATTGAAGGTTATGTAGATAATTTAAGTGGTAACCTACAACTTGTAGATACTTATGTTGTAACTTTCAGAGATTATGATGATGAACTATTGTCCCAAGAAACGGTTTGGGAAGGTAACGATGCAACACCGCCTACTGAACCTACAAGAGAAGGGCACACATTTGATAGTTGGAGTGATAGTTACACCAACATTACAGAAGATAAAACTATTTATGCAGAGTATACTATTAACACATACACCGTTACATTCAATGACTATGATGGTACAGAAATCGAAACACAGACAGTTGAATATGGTAGCGATGCAAGTGAGCCTACTTGGACACCTGATAAAACAGGATATGAATTTGTAGATTGGGATAAATCACTTACAAACATTACTGCAGACACAACAATTACAGCAGAATATGAAATTTTAACATTCAGTGTAGAATTTATAGATTATGACCAAAGCACTATTAGTTACCAAAAAGTTGATTATGGTGATGATGCTGAACTACCTGATGACCCTGAACGTGAGGGTTACGAATTTGTAGGTTGGGATAAACCACATACTAATATCAAAGACAACAGAACAATCAACGCTCAATATGAAGAATTAGAATATACAGTCATATTCAACGATTATGATGGAACAAAACTCAAGGAAGAAACCGTAACGCATGGTGATGATGCTACACCACCGTCAGACCCACAAAGAAACCACCACACTTTTACAGGTTGGAGTGGTAGTTACACGAATGTGGATAGCGACAGAACGCTTGTTGCGCAGTATGATGAAAACGAACAATATACCGTTACATTCTATAGCGAGTACACGGGTTCTAATATTAGAGAAATTACTGTATATGAGAATGAAGATGTAGAAGCAAGGGATTATCCCGACGTAGACGAAAACCCAACAGGTTATACATTTGATGGTTGGAGTATTCCTAAAGAATTTGCACCATTTACAGTTAGTGAGGATACAACAATCACAGCAGAATATACTATCGACACATATACGGTAGAGTTTGTAGATTATGACGGAACTCTCCTTGATGAACAGACAGTTGAGTATGGAGATAATGCAGAGCCTCCGAACGACCCTACTCGTGAAGACTATATATTTGACGGATGGGACGGAGATTACACCGATGTTACCAGCGACAGAACAATTACTGCTACATACACCCAACCAAAAATGGACGTTATTGTCGCTGACAACTGGAACAATTATCTCACCACAGGTAATCTTGGTAGAGAATATATTAGCCCTGGTATACCCGATACAGACAATAATATGTTAGAGATAAAGATGCCCGATGAGACAAACACTAAGACTCCTTCATCTATAAAAATAACACATTGGGGAGAAGACGCTCATGCAGATTTTGAAGCCTCATACTCTAGATTACAAGTGTATTTGATAAACGCTGGTGGCAGTACAGCAGAAGAATTTATTTCTTACCACAATTCTGGTGATTATCAGGAAGACACATTTAATATACAAGACCAAATTTCCATGTACTACATAGTGATACACGCAGATGGTTATACTGTTGGTGATGCGGAAGAGTACCGAAGATATATTAGAAATATAGAAGTAACCTACACCGATGGAACGGTGGTGAACCAATTTGTATAAACTAAAAGAAGATGAATACATAATTGAAATGGGTGGTACACTGCCTATATTTGGGGCTAGGTACGAAAAACCAGATAACTCCATTGTTTTAGGGGGTGACTTTGGTGACCTAGTCTATCACGAAGGTGAATACAATATAAGACGTATGTTCAAGAAGGTGTCGCCCACTAAATTAGTAGTTTACTACAACGATATTGTTAACAATAAAATAAAGGTGATAGACAATGGCGGATACGAAGTCGAATTTAGAAAAATTTAATTCGCTTGTTAACCCCGATGACAAGCCTGTGTACTACAAGTCTAAGGACAAAAAAGGGCCTAACGCTAACAGAGTTGCGGGCTTGACTATGAAAAAGTGTTATAAAGAGTCAAGCCCCGATTACCCTAATATAAAGATGGCCTCTCATTCAATAGGTATAGTTGATATCGATGTGGATGACCAGAAAGAAAAAGATATGCTTGTCACAGACTTAGAAAAAAGAGGTTTAAAGTATGTATTGATTGCTACTGAAAAAGAAGGACATTATCATATTGTGATGAAACGCCCGGACTCTATGAACACAAAGGTATTAGTAAACGGTACTAAACAGTCTTGGATTAGCGATGACTATAAAATGGTCGGGCCTAATTTCCTAATGTACTGGGGACCTATACTTCCCACAGAGTATAATAATAGAGAATTTATTTTAATACCTGACGAGATAGACACAATGCCAGACGACTATCATGAGTGAAACATAAAAAATATTAAGGAGTTGATAATTATGGGATTTGGATACGCAGGAAAATATTTTGGAATTAAAGGTGTATATGACGTTGCAAGCAAACTCGCGTTAGAGGAAAGTAGCGGTTTAGGGATTGATACGAAAGATACAAATTTTGACCTTGTTTGGGATAATGACGCATGGAAGTGGAAAATTGTACTGTCTGACGAGGTAGTTTTTGACGTTAAAGAGGGCGATGAAATTGCACAAGTT
>PWHM01000012.1 GCA_003554915.1 Candidatus Nealsoniibacteriota bacterium | reverse complement strand
TTGCCAGGATTACAAATGAGGCCCCCACCAGTTTCTGGGCTTTTGCCTCAACTTCGCTCTCTTCCTGTTTGGAGGCAATGGTCGACTGCTTCTTCAGACGCCAGATGAGCACTACCCCTGACAAAGATTCGGCTATGCTGTCCAGGCCAAAGCCGATAAGGGCCACACTGCCGGAGACCACTCCCGCAAAAATAGAAAGCACCGCCTCCAGAATGTTGTAGCCAAGCGAAAAATACTCCAATAGCAGCGCCTTGCGATAACCTTTTTCCATGTTTTCAAGTAACGGAGAAGATGAATTAGAAATAGACCGACACCCAACTTTTTTAAGAAATTGCAATCAAAGGTGCTAACTATATTATACCTTTTATGTCACAATTTGTGCACCCTATTTAAGCATGGAGCAGGTGATTTTTCACAGAGTCTGCCGTCTTCCTGTCACCCCGGCGAAGTACTGCAGGAAGAATTTATGAAGCTCCTGGAAATTACACCTTATCGGCTTGCAAAAGAAACACATATTCCGTAAGCGTAAAACAAAGCCCACCTTGCTGTGAAGGCGGGCTTTGTTTTACGCTTACGCAGCAAATTCAGCTCTTGTTATATCGTTATTTGGTCTAAAAGTTCCATCATCATACCCACTAATTAATCCTTCATCCGCCATTTCCTTAATTGTGTCTTCCGCCCAGTGTCCTGTAATATCCGGCATAACCAATCCAACAGACGGTGTAATTAACAAAAAGCTAAAAATAACAAAAACCAATAATTTAATTTTCATTTACTTTTTTTCCCTTCAATTTTTAATTTTGATTATATGTTACTAAATTATACGTCCCCGGAAAAAGATTCTCCGGCATTTTTAAACCCTTTATCAACAGCAGCTTTTGCAGTAGCACAAAAATTTCTCGGGTTTTCCTGTGAACCCCTCTGCAGGCTGTTGGCATAGCAGCTGCTGATGTGGTTGATGAGGTCTTATGTGATGGATCTTGTCTGCCAGGATTGGGCGCTTATCCTTAGGTAATCCACTTGGCGGGTATCTATACTCTCTACATTTCCCTCGCTGTCTTTACTTATTGTGCTGCCGCTTTTTTGCTGAAAGCAGCTGTAATTTTGATACGATGTCGTTAATGTGATCATAGTTATTCCCTCCCCTTCTTATATATAATATCGTCAGGGGGAAAAGGATTGTAAATAGTGCTGGATGTTTTGCGTTTGTCAATTAAAAAGTGATCCATGTGCCCAAAAAACTGATTCACAATGCCAGGAAAATAGTGATCCATGGAATCCATTGACTGCGGCATATCCACAACCCGTTACTGTCAACCCAGCTTGCTTAGGTGTTATTCTTTGATGCCATGGCTTTTCGCTCGCTCGAGTACGCTATTGACGGTGTTCGTGGGCATTGACAGCTGCAGGCGATACCCCGCTGACATTGCCGGTCTCCCGGCATTCCTTTGCGATCTGTTCTTTGAATTCATCTGAATACTGGTTTTGCATTCGTTTCGTTTACTATCCTACCCCCTGTAAAAATGGTATCATATTGCAAGGGTTTCTTCCAATTCTATTAGGGGGCTAAATACGGAACGAATTTATGGGACGCTCAATTAGGGGAGTAACTAAAATTAGGAGAAATTAAAAGAGAACCAGACGCATACAGTCCCCTTAAGTGCAAGCCGAAACTATATACCGCTATTAGTGCATTATATGATATCATATTTATCTTTATCCGTAAAATGACAGTTCTTAGGAGGGCATTGCAGAGGAGATAACCGGGCAGTTTATAAGGAGCTGCGCATCCCACCCCGGTGAAGTAACATATGCCAAAACAGGAAGCAGGTCCATGGTCGCCAAGTTGAATAAGGCCTGCGAGAGGGTGCAATTTTTTGAGGACTTGCTGGAGGAGACTTCCATCTATCAACCGGCTGGCGGTAAAGTAGCCAGCAGGGACCTGGTCGGGGCGGGTAAGAATGCATATATCCGCCCCAACGAGGAGCTTTATAAAGACCTGGAGGCATTCGCCGGCGGGCCGGTTTTACGTGTCAGGGCAGCAGTGCTTAAGGTGACCTTGGATTTGGATAACCGGGAGGTGTGGCGCAGGTTGGTGGTCCCGGTGAATATGACCTTCGCCGGGCTCCATGAGGTTCTGCAGGTGGTCTTTGGATGGCAGGATTGCCATCTGCATCAGTTCCATATTTACGGCGATGAAAAGTTTGCGGCGCCTGCAAATGAATTATATATTAATCATCCCACGCATCACAGGGAAGGTTTCAAGCCGGTGCTGAACCTGGTCTGTGACGAAGGGGCCTTTGAATTTGAATTTGAAAGTGATGTGCCCATGAAGTGGGAAGTGGGTATAAGGTTGTCCGCGTACATCCCCGCCAGGATGAAATACACCTATGACCTCGGGGATAACTGGGAGCATTATATTGAAGTGATCGCGGAGGGTAGACAATATGTTGCAGTATTGTTATAATTTAGATAATTACAGTAAACATATTTAAAAATTGTTGCAAATAAAGCATGTCACAAGCTTGCAATTAGGAGGCAAATGATATGGGAAACGGAAAAGACAAGTGCCGCCTGCTGGTAGAGAACCTGCCCGATGCCTTTGCCTATCATCAACCGGTGGTGGATGAAAACGATGCTCCGGCAGATTACATTTTTACAGAGGTAAGTCCTTTTTTTGAAGAGATAACCGGGTTGAAAAAAGAAGATATTCTGGGCAAAAAGATTACCGAGGTCCTGC
>PWHM01000092.1 GCA_003554915.1 Candidatus Nealsoniibacteriota bacterium | reverse complement strand
TCGATGCATCGGCGTGGTAGACGTAGAAGACACCCGCCTCAACACTGTTTGCCTGCCACTCGTTCTGGCTCGCTTGAAAGCGCCAGCCGCGATACCGGGTGTTCCCGCCGGTGCTCGTCCATACGACGTCATCTGAGTGCTCTGCCACACACGGGGGGGTGTTCGGTGACGACGTGATGACCTCGCCGTTCGGGCACAGGTCGAACCACTCGACATCGCCACTCGAATCGGTCGTGAGGACAGCGTCGTCGGGCACGTAGTTCGCGCGAGCTGTGATCTCCGGGATGTCTTGCTCCTCCGCCCCTGGCGTGCAACCGAGCAGTGCCGTCGACCCAGCTGGACAGGTTGCTGCCGTGGTGCTGATCGACCCCTGGACCACTGATGACGAGCCTCTCTGGGTGTAGCCCTGGTTGGTGTGCACGTTGGCTATGCACGCAGCGGAGTCCGGGTTGGCTGGATCGCATCCAGGGGAGATGATCGCCGCGTTACCGCCGAAGGTGAAGGCGCCATCGGTGAGGAATGCGAACTCCGGGCTGTAGGCCGCCTGGGCGACCTGCAGCTTCAGCACCCGGAATGCCGCTCGTGGGTGGTCGAAGCTCGGCACGGCACTGACCGCGTAGATCACATCTGCCGGAAGTCGTTCCCCCTTGTCGTCCAGTTCGTCCGACAGAGGACGGACCGCGTAGGCCTCACCCTCGACATTGCGACCAAGCCATCCGTCGGACACGCTCGCCAGGTCTGCATCACGGATGCGTCCGGTGCGCAACAGATCGAGGGCCCACTCGGACTCCGCATCCTCGTCTGCGAGCGTGCTCGGAAGTTCGATCACCGCGCCGGCCCGATCCTTGGTCACGTGGTCTGGGTCGGCGGCGATGGTCGCGATGAGCTGGTCGGTCGCTGCCTCCGCCACGTGGATCGCTGACTCGTGGTTCTGCGAGAACGCTGCGGCGCGTGTCTCCGTCGTCGCGCGACCGACGAAGACCACGGCGAGACCAGAGAGGATGACGACACCGAGCAGCGCCATGACCAGCGCCACACCGGATTCGTCCTTGAGTCGCTTCTCGAGCATCATGGAACGTTCCTCAGCCGGATGGAGCCCTCGACCTGGATCGCTCCTGGCCCCCGGGCGTTGTTGACCTCGAGATCGAGCAGGACGGTGACTTCTCTGGTTGGTGCGCTGAACGGGTTGGCCGGATCGGGGAGACCTGGGGAGAAGGCCACGAAGGGCTCCGGATCGACCAGCGTCGAGGCCAGGGTCTGAGCGTTAGCAGGCACGGGCGGGGGTGAGTCAGCTGGGTTCTGGGCCACACAGGGTGCTGTCACGCCCGTCCAACGGGCTATACGCCAGCGGTCCTGACCATCGATCTCATCGACCCGGTAGCAGACGAGCTCCCCCGGTTGGACGATGGCATCCTGGTTGCCGTCGACCCAGAAGTAGAGCGTGTCGCTACTGGAGCCCTCGAGCACACGGCGGGCCTCTCGGAGCTCCTGTCGGATCCGGGTCATCGAGAGCCGCCCGTCATCGATCACCTGCTGGAGCTCGCTCTGATCGCTCTCGACCCGCATCGTCGAGACGATGACCGAGGGGATAGCGGAGGCCACGATTCCCATGATGACGACCACGATGAGCAGCTCGACCAGGGTGAACCCCCGCTCACGGTCGGCGCGTTCGAGTACGGGAGCCATCAGCGTTCCTGGACGTAGAGCGCGCTCGGGAAGTTCACGTTGTCGTAGGCCAGGTTGCAGTCGTTAGGCCCGGGTCCGTCGGAACCAACGCCGCTGGATACGAGGCAGGTGATACGCATCCGGAGGTAGCGGTTGTTGTTGAAGGTCCGGTCCTGACCCAGATCGACGGGGATCTCCACGCGCTGCCATCCCTCGCTGCCGCCGGCTCCCGAAACGGTGTGCTCGTACCGGAAGCTCTCCGTCGCGACCCAGCTCCCGACGGGGGTCTCATTGCTACGGAGCTCGTCGAGCAGGAGTTGAACCTCGACATCCACTGCATCGTCGACCCCCTGGAGCGCGGCCGGGGGCGCGAGCCACAGGAGCAGCGTCGCGTTCCGCTGCAAGGTCGTACCGACGCCGAACTGGTGGTGCCATGCGGCCGTGTGTGCGCTGATCTCCGGGTTCGGACCCGGGTTTGTTGCGGCGACCAGGCGCACTCCGGACAACAGCTCCTCAGGCACCACTTCGTTCGACCAGTTGGCATCAGCTGGTGCGTAGCCGTGCTCGCTCAGGCGTCCAACGACCCCGAGCGGTGCATCCGGGTCAGCTGGCCCCATGACGCCCGGCTCCATCGTTCGTGGATGAGCTTCGAAATCCACGTCCTCGAAGAGGTAGAGCGGGTCACCCGGGATGCCAGACGGATCGGTGAAGTCACTTCCGATCCTGACCAGGTTGATGACCTCGCGCTCCTGGCGCTCATCGAAACGTGAGCGAAGAACGATCCTGAGATCCACGGGATCGGGGATGTCGTCAGCAGTGACAGGCGTGCTCACCGGCTCGTGGCACACGGTGAGCAGCGCAGATTCCCGGGAGTCCAGTCGCAGGTCGGAGACCGGTCGTTGGCTTCCTCCCGACACTTCGAAGCGCGCAGTATCGGTACTGGGGGGTTGTCCACCGCGGGTCTTGTCGACATCTTCCACATGCTCGAGGAAGGCGCTGACACGCCAGCCGGCAACGTCGTAGCCGAAGACGTCCCACCTCGAGACTGTCTGGCTGATATCGACCGACTCGACCCCGAAGTCGTACCCGTCCTCGGCACC
>PWHM01000134.1 GCA_003554915.1 Candidatus Nealsoniibacteriota bacterium | reverse complement strand
CTCCTTTGCCAAAGCTTTGTTGTTTTCGACTATTTTTCCACCGTAGTCTCTAAAATCATCTCCGAGTGCTTCTTTAAAACAAACCGCCTTGGCCGCTATCTGATGCATATGCGGCCCACCTTGCAGACCGGGAAAAACCGCCTTATTTATCTTTTTTCCCAGCCGGGAATCATTTTCAAGCCCTTTTTCGGTGACCATTACCATTCCTCCCCTGGGACCACGCAAAGTCTTGTGGGTCGTCGTAGTTATTATATCCACATAGGGAGCAGGATCACTGTGAACTCCGGATACGATAAGTCCGGCGATATGAGCTATGTCGGCAGCTAAAAACGCTCCCACTTTTTTTGCTATCTTTTCGAATCCTTTCCAGTCGAACTCCCGTGGATAGGCGGACCCTCCAACCCAGATTAGTTTCGGCTTTTCCCTTTCGGCAATCTTTTCCACTTCTTCCAAATCAATCAGTTGAGTCTTTTTATCCACTCCGTAAAATACCGAGTCGTAATAAGTTCCGGAAAAACTGACCGGCCAGCCGTGGGTGAGATGGCCTCCCGCCTTCAAATTCATTCCCAGCACTTTTCCTCCCTTTTCCAGACAGGCGAAATAGACCGCCATATTGGCCGGAGAGCCCGAATACGGCTGAACGTTTGCGAAAGGAACTCCGAAAAGATCTTTCGCTCTTTCTATTGCCAAGTTTTCAATTTCATCAATATATTTATTCCCGCCGTAATATCTCTTACCCGGATATCCTTCGGCATACTTATCGGTCAAAATGGTAGCCATTGCCTCTAAAACGGCCGGAGAAGTATGATTTTCGGAAGGAATCATCTCCAAAGTCATTTTTCTCCTTTTTCTTTCCTTTTCAATTATTTCCGTGATTTCGGCGTCTTCTTTTTTTAAGTTATCTATTTTCATAATTTTCAATAGCCAATTTAACCGCTCCGAAAACCGGTTCTTTTTCGGGTTTTTTTATTTTCGCCTTCTTAGTGAAATCCCCGACCTTTTCTGAAAACTTATCGCTTAAAAACCGGGAATTGAACATTCCGCCGATTAGAATCAACGGAAACTCTTTTTCAAAATCCAGTTTTTTAACTACTGTTTTTACCGAAAAGGCGAGCTCCTTGGCCGCCTCGCTCAAGATTCGACGAGCCGGCTCGTCCCCTTTTCTTTCCGCATAATCGGCAATAACGGAAAGACGAGGAATTCTTTCCATCGGATTTTCATATATTTTTTTATTAAATCCGTCACCGTTCGTAACATTCCACTCCTCAAAAACCATTTGGGTCATCAGGGTCTTTTCTCCTCTTTCGTCCAGCTGTCTGGTTATTTTTCTATAAACTTCCAGGCCGGTCCAAAAGGCGGACCCCTCATCGGCAAGGTATCCCCAACCGCTCATTTTAACGTCCGCTCCGTTTTTAAATCCGCGAATCACACCTCCGGTTCCGGCAATGACTATTATTCCCTTGGAAGAATCGGTTCCGGACCGGAAGGCGACCAGCTGGTCACTTCCGACCTCCACCATGCCCGGAATTTTCTTTGACAACCTTTCTTCCAATTCTTGCTTTTTATCTTTATATTCTTCGGCGAAAGCGGGAAACCCGATAAAAGTGGAGACGAGCTTGCCGTTTTCTACCGGTAAGATATTTTCGACTCCCGCTAAAACGTTTTTGCAAGACTTATCGATTCCCGTATTTCTAAGGCTGGCCGGGCCGGCTTTTTTCTTTTTCAAAATATTACCTTCCGAATCGGCCAAAATCAATTCGGTCTTGGTTCCCCCTCCGTCAATTCCCAAAACTAATTTTTTCATTTTTTATAAATCTCTCCTTTTTTTACGTTTTTTCTAACCATAACATTAGGATAAATCGTAGCTCCGGTACCAACCATTACTCCGGGCATCAGAGAAGTATTTACTCCCACCTTGACCTCGTCTCCCAAAACGACACCCAATTTTTTTCTTCCGGTTCCGATTATTTCACCCTTGACCTCGGTTTTAATTTCATTTTCGTTAAAATTAAAATTGGCGGCTACCGTTCCCGCTCCCAAATTACACCTCTCACCCAAAACGGAATCTCCGAGATAACTCAGATGAGGAACTTTCGAACCCTTTCCCACTATGGTGTTTTTAACTTCCGCCGCGTGTCCCACTTTGGCTTCGTCTTCAATGGAGCTGTAGGGGCGGATATAAGCGTTGGGTCCTATCAGACAATTTTTTCCTATATAAGCCGGCCCTTCGATTTTCGTTCCCGCCTTTATGACGCTACCTTCACCGACAATCACTTTCCCTTTCAAGACAACGTTTTCTTCCAGCTCGCCTTCCACTTTCTTTTCATATCTCTTAAAGATATGTTCAGTCAATTCGAGCAAGTTCCAAGGATAGCTTGCCGGATCCCAGCTTTCGGCAACGTGGCAGTTTATTTCGTTTTTATCAAGATAATTTTTAATATAATCGGTGATTTCATACTCGCCCCTTTCCGATTTTTCAATATCAATCTTAAAAAAGTCCTTATTCAAGTAGTATGCCCCTATATTCACCAGGTTGCTGACGTTTTCTGCCGGCTTTTCCGCCAAGTTCGTAATTTTTTCGCTTTCACGAACCATTTGTCCGAAACCGGACGGATCATTTACCTTTTTAACCATTACGGTCGGATTTTTTTCCAGGCATTTACTCAAATCCTTTTTTTCGTAGAGATCGTCACCGTTTAAAATTAAAAAATCGTCATCCAAAAAAGGCAGAGCCGCTTTGGCCGCATCTCCCGTTCCCAGCTGCTCTTTTTGGACGACGTAGCTGATATTTATTCCGTTATACTCATATCCGATCTCTTCTCTTATAATGTCTCCTTTGTATCCTATCACCAAAATTACTTCCTCAATAAGTCCGACAAGTTGGTCCAGATTATGTTCAATTAACGACTTCCCCGCCACCCGCAAGGCGGGCTTGGGTCGAGTATCGGTTAGAGGCCTCATCCTGGTTCCCCATCCGGCGGCTAAGATAACTGCTTTGGTCATATTTTTAAAATTACATCGGTTAACTTTTTCGGATCGTGAACTATTTTTCCCTCCTTTTTTAAGACGTCTCTTCCTATGAATTTGTCTCCATCCAGCTTATCTTCATCGAAGTCAACCACCTCCAAAAGTTCCTTGTGGTCTTTCTTATACTCTTCAACCCTCTTTTTTTTCGGAATTTTAGTATTGTAAATAACTCTGTCAAAAGAAAAATCGGCCAATTTTTCAACTTCTTCGGTAAAATCGGAAACCGAAAACCTATTGGTTTCTCCGTATTTGGTCATTAGGTTACAGATGTAAATGGAAGTGGCTTCCGATTCCTTTATGGCTTCGGAAACGCCGTCGGTAAGAAGTATTTGAGCCAAAGAGGAGAACAGGTCACCGGGACCCAAAACAATTTTATCCGCTTCGTGAAGTGCATTGATTGTTTTCGGATATGCTTTCGCCTTCGGCTTCAAGAAGACCTTGTCAATCTTCAATCTTCCGTTATGTTTGGGAATATCTATATTCGTCTCGCCTTCTATAACGCTTCCGTCTTCCAAAACGGCACAAACATGAGAGTTATCGAGAGTGACCGGTAGAACTTGGTGGGAAACGTTAAGCATCTCATTGAGAGTGTCAAAGGTTTTTTCATAATCGTTGGTAGAAAGCTCCAGGGCGGTAATCAGTAAATTGGCGAAGTTGTGTCCCTGCAATTCACCGGTTTGAAACCTGTAATCGAAAAGTTCTTCAATAACCGGCGAAGTGTTGGCCAGGGCTATAAAAGCCCGCCTGATGTCGCCGGGAGAAACTATGCCGTAGTTTTGTCTGAGTCTTCCCGAAGATCCTCCCGAATCGAGCATAGCGCAAATCGCCGCTATTTCCACGAAATTTTTCTGTTTCAATCCGTCAAGAACCGCTCTGGGCATGGCGTTTCCGCCTCCCAAACAAGCTATTTTTTTCTTTTTGCTCATATTTTGGATTTCAAAACCTCTTCCACACTTACCTTTTTACCTTTGCGGGCCATCTTTTCTTCGTAAGTCGGTTTTTCTTGTTTTTTAAATACTCCCAGGGGAATTTTTCCTTCTCCGTCATAGTTCCATTCTCTTATCTTTTTATCCGGATTTTTGGGAACCTTTTCCATTTTGTAGCTATTTTCCCGGTAATAAGAGTTGGTGTCATACCAAGCCGGGCAGGACTGCAAAACTTCTATCAAAGAAAATCCCTTGTGTTCTACGGCTTTTTCCATTGTCTCTTGTAAATGCTCGATATCACCGCTAAAGCTACGAGATATGAAGGTAGCCCCGGCCGAATTGGCCACTTCCAAGGTGTTTAAGGGCTCTTCCACGTTCCCCTCCGGAGAAGAGTTGCTGACGAATCCTTTGGGAGAAGAAGCGGTGAATTGCTTTACAGTCAAAGCGAAATTCCTGTTTTGGTGGATTACGACGGTTATGTCCGAGTTTCTCTTCGCCGCGTGGATAAGATGAGAAATACCCTCGTTTAATGAATCTCCGTCTCCGCTAAAAGCCAAGACGCTCAATTCCGGATTGGCTAATTTTATGCCCACGGCAAGAGAAACGGGCCTACCGTGTAATCCGTAAAAGCTGTTTACGTTTACGTAGTCTATAATTTTGGCATGACAGCCTATGCCGGCGGTAATCGCCGTTTTGTTGCGGCCGATTTTTTTGATCCCCTTTTTGGTGACCGCTTCTATGGCAAAATTGCCACAGCCGGGACACCAGGTGTTTTCCGTTTCCATGTTTATGTCGGACATATTTTTAATTTAATTCATTTAAAATTTCTTCTTCATAAAAAGGTCGGCCGTCATATTTCAACACTTTCCGGTCAACTTCCGTATATCTTTTTATTATTTCCGCCGCTTGTCCCAGTCTGTTTTCTTCCACTACGACAAGCTCTTCCACGCCCTCCAAAGCGTTTTTAAATCTTTTTTCCGGAAAAGGGGCGAAACTCATTATTTGAATAACTTTCCACCCGGCTTTCTTCCCGGCTTCCTTGGCCGCCATCTTGCTCGACCCCCAGGTCACCAAAGCCTTTTTACCTTCACCGAAAACTTTAACCATCTCCAGTCTTTCGATTTCTTCTTCCATAAGAGGTTTTTTCTTCATTCTTTTATCCTGCATCTTCACGACCTCGTCCGGATCTTCGGTAGTCGTTCCGTATTCATTATGCTCATAGCTGTTGTTTCTAACCGTCGCCTCTTTGCCGGGGTAGCAAAGTGGAGAAATTCCGAATTCGTTATCCTCGTAGCGATCGTAATGCTTACCGCATTCCCCTCTGCTTTCTTCCCAGTACTCTCCCTTTTCCAAGACGGACTGATCGAAAGAAAAGGTGCTTTCAGAGATGTCTTTATCAATTAATACGATAGCCGGTACCTGATATTTCCAGCTCAAGTTCATCGCCAGATTGGTCAAGTAGAAGGCCTCTTCGGCATCTCCGGGAGTAAAGACGAAACGTAAGAAATCACCGTGACCGGCATTCAAGGCAAAATTCAAATCCGACTGAGCGTTGTAGGTGGGCACTCCCGAAGCCGGACCCGCTCTTTGGCTTTCTATAATTACAATCGGCGTTTCCGAGATTCCGGCCAAAGAGACTCCTTCCGCCATCAAGGCGAAGCCTCCTCCGGAAGTTCCGACCATGCTTCTTCTGCCGGCGTAAGCGGCACCCAGAGCGGTGTTTATAACCCCCACTTCGTTTTCCGGTTGCATTACCTGCACATCACATTCCGTTTCCAGACCGGCCAAAAAGTGAAGTATGCTCGTCGAAGGCGTCATCGGGTAAGCGAAATAATTCTCCAGACCGGCCTCCAACGCTCCCAAACTGAGTGCTTCATTTCCGGTGACCAAGGGGACCGGATCACCTATATCTTCCAAATCATTCTCCTTCTCCGCTTTTTGGTAGGCTTTCTCAGCAACCTTCAGGTTTTTATCCGGAGCCGGAAGAGTTTCAACGACTTCTTTCATCACCCCTTCGGAGATTCCCACGGCTTTACAAAAATAAGCACAAAGTGCCGTGTTTTGCATTATTTTTTTACCCACTTCGGTGGCGATGGTTTCAATGGGAGCGCCTATCCCTTCGGCCTCATCCACTTCGTCGGCATTATAAATTATGCATCCTCTGCCCGAAAGTTTATCCCTGTGTCTTTCCAAGGTGTCCTTGTTCAAAGCCAAAAGAAAATCCACCTGCCTTTTGATGGACCTCTTGTTATCTTTACTTACCCGTATCAGAGAAAAATTATGTCCTCCGCGTATTAGAGAGGGATAATCTTCATAAACGTAGATTTTATAGCCGTATCGATTTAAAACTCTGGCTATTAACCGGCCGGCCGACTTACTTCCCTGACCGGCGGCCCCTCCTATAAGTATTTGGAAATCCTCCATATTATTATTTTATTAATTTTTTATTTTTTCTAATTCCCTCCTTAATAACTTCCTTATTTCTTGACCCTTTTCTGTTAAATTATAATTTTCATCACAAATTTTATATTCTTTTAATTTCGATTTTACCCAATTAGGAGATTCATGATTACCGAGAATAAATTTTGCCGCACCAATTTTTGAAAGACGTAAAATAAGCCTTCTTCTTCTTTTAGGATAATATTTAAAAACTTTATTTTCAAGACTTAAAAAGTTGTTTAATATGATTAAGGATCCTATTCTAATATGCGATAAATTTTTCCTTTAAATTGCACTGATTAGGTTACGGTAACACATTTCGCTAATCCTTCCGGTTTGTCCGGATCATGACCTTTTTTAACGGCAACATAATAAGCGAACAGTTGAAGCGGAACTACGGCCAAAATCGGTGAAAGGGACTCGTGAATTTTCGGAATTGAGAGTGTGTCGTCGACGACACCTTCTATCTCTTCATCTCCTTCGGTTTTAAGCGCTATTATCGGTCCCTCTCTGGCTTTTATCTCTTCCACATTGGAAATCATTTTATCATAAACGCTGTCTTTGAGACAAATGGCGAAAGTGGGAAAATTTTCATCTATCAAAGCTATCGGGCCGTGCTTCATCTCGGCCGCCGAATACCCTTCCGCATGAATGTAGGAAATCTCTTTGAGTTTGAGCGCTCCCTCCAAAGCGGTCGGATAGTTGTATCTTCTTCCCATAAAAAGGAAATGTTCGAAGTCCTTGTACTTTTCGGCCAGTTTTTTGATTTCCTCTTTTTTTTGCAGAATCTTTTCGACCGAATCGGGAACTCCGCTTAGATTTTTTAAAATCTCCCGCCCTTCGTTTACGGATAAGTTTCTTTGCCTCCCCAGATAAACGGCAAGCAGGGTCAGAACGGAAAGTTGGGAGGCGAACGCTTTAGAGGAAGCCACGCCTATCTCCGGACCGGCGTGGTTGTATATGCCGGCATCCGTCTCCCTGGCAATCGAAGAGCCGACCACGTTCACTATCCCCAGTGTCAGTGCTCCTTTTTTCTTTGTCTTTTTTAGTGCTTCCAGGGTATCGGCCGTCTCCCCGGATTGAGAGACGAAAAGAAAGGCCTCTTTTTCCCCGTAGGGCCTTTTTCTGTAGCGAAACTCGGAAGCCAGTCCGGCTTCGACCGGAATCTCGGAAATCTCCTCTATCAAATATTTTCCGACCAGCCCGGCATAAGAAGATGTCCCGCAAGCGAGTATGGTTAACTTTTCAATTGATTTCAGTTTTTCAACCACCTCATCCAAACCACCCAGCTTTACATCGCCCTCCTTCATTAAAATCCTTCCTCGGAAAGAGTTTTTTATGGATTTGGGCTGCTCCGTCATTTCTTTCATCATAAAATGAGGATGGCCCGATTTTTGAGCCTCTTCCAGATCCCAATCTATCTCCACTTCCTTTTTCGATTGGGATATATTTTCCATGTCGGTTACTTCGAATCCGTCTTCGGTAACGGTGGCGATCTCTCCGTCTTCCAAAAATACCATCTTTTGGGAGTGTTCCACTATAGCCGCCGGATCGGAAGCGACAAAGCCGCCGGACTCGTTGACCGAAATCACTACCGGCGAAGACATTCTGGCCGCCACTATTTTTTCGGGAGCTTCGACGGAAATTACCGCCAAACCGTAAGCGCCCTGTAAAAGAGAAACCGTTTTCCTGACCGCTTCGGTCAAATCTTCTTCATAAAACTTTTCTATAAGGTGAGCGATTACCTCCGTGTCCGTTTCCGAAGTGAACTCGTGCCCTTCATCGATCAGTTTTTCCTTCAGTTTTCTGTAATTTTCTATTATACCGTTGTGAACGACGGCCACTCTTCCGCTGCAATCAAATTGCGGATGAGCGTTTTCTTCCGTCGGCTTCCCGTGTGTGGCCCACCGGGAGTGAAAAAGACAGGGCGTACCCGAAAAATCAGTCTTCTTAAGCGACTCTTTCAGCTGATTCACTTTACCGGAAATTTTTACCGAAGAAATCTTTTCGTTTTCAACTATCGCCATTCCCGCTGAATCATAGCCCCTGTATTCCAGCCTTTTTAGTGCTTTAATACCCAATTCGGTATTGTTTTTTTGGCCGACATAGCCAATTATTCCACACATGTATTTGAAAAATTAACCTTTTTCTGTTCAATTATATTATAGATAAATAAAAATAACAAAACTCCAAAACAAAAACCCGCTGAAAACGGGGTTTCTATTCCGCCCTACACCCCATTTTTACGCCCCAGGGGCGTAAAAATTCCACACCCCTGGGGTGTAGAAATAGGAGTCGGTAATATAAAACCGTCGTCATCCTGAGCGAAGCCCTGCCTGCCCTGCCTGCCGGCAGGCGGGCACTTCACTGCGTTCGTTCAGAATGACGACTTTGGGTAATCGGGAATCTTTTTGTTTTGCCAATTTCTATGGGATTCCTGGTCAAGCCAGGAATGACAGAGGGGGGGCTTGTCATTCCCGCACTTCCTTTCGTCATTCCAAACCACATACACCCGTCATTCCAAACCACATACACCCGTCATTCCCAGCTTGACTGGGAATCTTTTTGTCTTACCGATTTTATAAGATTCCCGATCGAGGTCGGGAATGACGAAAGTGAAAAATTCCACACCCCTGGGGTGTAGAACGGGAATGACGAAAGTGAAAAATTCCACACCCCTGGGGTGTAGAAATAGGAGTCGGTAATATAAAACCGTCGTCATCCTGAGCTGAAGATCTGCCTGCCGGCAGGCAGGGAAATTCGCATCGTACCTTTTAAGCGAAGATACCCTCTTTGAGAGGACTCTCGGAGGCGTTTCAGCATGGTTTTCCGATCTTGTCGGAAATGAAACGCCGAGAGCGTAAGGCCCGAATCGTCGCTGGACGATTCGAGGTGTGGTCTCTCAAAAGAGGGTATCGAGCGCACTTAGGTGACAAAATTAACAAGCTTATCTTCTACAAATATTTCTTTCTTTATATCTTCACCTTCAATCCCCTTTTTTACCTTTTCTCTTTTTTTGGCCAATTTTATCGCTTCCTCTTTTTTAATTCCTCTCTCTACCTCGAACTTATCTCTCAATTTTCCGTTTACTTGAACTACCAAAGTTACCTTCTTCTTTTTAGCCAGCTTTTCGTCAAATTCAGGCCAGTCGGATCTTAAAACGGATCCATCATTATGTTTTTGCCAAAGCTCTTCACTGATGTGCGGCGCGAAAGGAGCTAAAAGCTTTAAAAATTTAGTGAAAGCTTCCATGGAAATCTTGTCTTTACTCTTCATCTCATTACTGAGTATCATAAGGCTACTTATCGCCGTATTGAACTTGAAAGATTCAATGTCTTCGGTAACCTTTCTTATCGTTCGGTGCAGAAGACCCCGCAGATCTTCGTCCGGCTCTTTTTCAACCACTTTCTCTTTGAGCCCCCAAACCTTTTCCAAAAATCTTCTCATTCCGACCACTCCTTCCTCGTCCCAGGGAACCTCGTCTTCAAAGCCACCGACGAACATTTCGTAAAGCCGAAGGACATCGGCTCCGTACTGTTCAACAATCTCATCCGGAGAGACCACGTTTCCCTTGGATTTGGACATTTTGGTTCCGTCCTTGGCCATTATCAGTCCCTGGTTTTTGAGCTTTTTGAACGGCTCTTTGGTGGAGGCTACGTCCAAATCATATAAAAATTTGTGCCAGAATCGGGAGTAAAGTAAGTGTAAGACGGCGTGCTCGGCACCACCGACATAAAGATCAACAGGCATAAAGCTTTTTTCTTTCTCCGGATCAACCAACTGCTTTTCATTTTCGGGATCGATGTATCTAAGATAATACCAGCAAGAGCCGGCCCATTGGGGCATGGTGTTGGTTTCTCTTTTCGCCTCCATTCCACATCGCGGACAATCAACGTTAACCCAGGAAACGATAGTCGCCAAAGGCGACTCGCCGGTTCCGGTAGGTTCGTATTTTTCGACTTCCGGCAGAGTCACCGGCAAATCTTCTTCCGGGACGGGAACGGTTCCGCAGCCGTCACAATGGATCAAGGGGATCGGCTCTCCCCAGTAACGTTGCCTGGAGAAAATCCAGTCTCTCAGCTTATAGTTTGTCGCCCTTTCTCCCGCATCAATTTTTTCCAGCTTTTCTATTATCTTTTCTTTCATCAGCTTCGTGGAGAGTCCATTGAAATCATTTGAATTTATTACCTTTCCCTCAGCCTTGAAGGGCAGCTCTTCGGCTTCTATCACCGCCCTGATTTCCAATCCGTATTTCTTTGCCATTTCATAGTCGCGCTCATCATGAGCGGGAACGGACATTATCGCTCCGTAGCCGTAATAACCCAATACGTAATCGGCAATCCAGACGGGAATCTCCTCCCCGCTTATCGGGTTTATCGCTTTCAGGCCTTTAACTTCCACACCGCTTTTTTCTTTACTCAGCTCGGTCCTTTCCAGATCCGATTTTTTATGGGCTTTTTTTACGTATTTTTCAATTTCCTTTTTGTTTTCAGCTTCCAAGCTTCCGGAAACTATCTCTTGGGTCAGGTCATGCTCGGGAGCGAGCACCATAAAGGTGGCGCCAAAGATAGTGTCGGGTCTGGTGGTGAAGACCTCTATCTCACCTTCGGTTTCTTTTAACTTAAAATTAATTTTGGCTCCTTCCGAGCGACCGATCCAATTTCTTTGCATCTCCTTTATCGGTTCCGGCCAATCCAAATCTTCCAAGTCTTCCAAAAGTCTGTCCGCATAATCGGTGATCTTCAATACCCACTGCCTTATGTCTTTCTTTTTTACTTCGCTGTCACAACGCTCACACCTACCTTTCACCACCTCTTCGTTGGCCAATCCCGTTTTACAAGACGGACACCAGTTTATGGGTAGCTCATCTTCGTAAGCAAGGCCTTTCTTGAACATTTGTAAAAATATCCATTGAGTCCACTTGAAATAATCCGGGTCGGTGGTATTTATCTCTCTGGACCAATCATAGCCCAAACCGATCGATTTCAATTGGTTTTTAAAATGCTTAACATTTTTTACGACCGTCTCTCGGGGATGGGTTCCCGTTTTGATGGCGTAATTCTCCGCCGGCAAACCGAAAGCGTCCCAACCCATCGGGTGAAGCACGTTAAACCCGTTCATTCTTTTGTAATGAGAGACAACATCCGTAGCCGTATAGCCCCGGGGATGGCCTATATGCAAACCCTTCCCGGAAGGATAAGGGAACATGTCAAGACAATAAAACTTGGGTTTTTCAGAATCGTCTTCGACCCTGAAAACCTGCTGTTTCTCCCAAAACTTCTGCCATTTTTTTTCTTGTTTTCTATGATCGTATTTCATACCTGATTTAAATTATTTATGACTTAATTTTATCTGAATATTCCCGATTTGTCTAATGGACGAATTTGTTGTAAAATAATTAAAAATGAAAGGAGGTTAACAAGATGTCTGAAAGCAGGCTGAATCTGATAGAGAAAGTAGTAAGCTTGCCCGAAGAAGAAATGACGGAGCACCTTAGAAGCTGTAAAGACTGCGCCCACGAATTCATGAAGGCTTATCTCACATACAAAACGGGTTCGAAAGAAAAGAGTCTCGACAGCTTTCCGCCTTTCAAGAAAGATATCGAGCCGAAACAGTTTCTGAATAACTGGAAATTAAAAATCTCTCACAAAAGAGAGAAAGCCGAATATTCATTCGAGACATTGACAGAAGAGAAGATGAAAAGTAGGGATTTCCAGATTTTATTGATGAATTTGATTTCCGAAATGATAAAAGTCCTGGATGATGCTCCGAAAAAAAGACCGTACTCATCACTAATAGGTATTTTTTCGATACTGGAAAATGAATTGACGAATCCCGAATTCGAAATACTAACCGGTTTTGAACGGGAGGAATTATTCCAAAAATTAGGCGTAAAATCGCTGAATAAAAAAAGCCCCTAATCCAAGGGGCTTTTTCATATTCCGAATAGTCTTTTTACGTTTCCGTCGGTAATCTTTTCCAGCTTTTTTACGTCCATACCCTTAATTTTAGCCACTTCCTCAGCCACCGGTATTACTCCGAGGGGTGTATTTTTTCCTTTCCACCCGGGTGGATTAAGATAAGGACAATCGGTCTCCAAAACTATATTTTTAGGAGATACGACTTTTATTACCTTTTTTAGGTTAAGCTTGAATATTATTCCATTTAGCCCTATCAAATACCCTTTTTCAATATATCTTTTTGCCTG
>PWHM01000123.1 GCA_003554915.1 Candidatus Nealsoniibacteriota bacterium | reverse complement strand
GTCGGTGGAATAATAATCGCTAAGAAAAAGGAGGTGTTTTAAGATGAATGATAGAAATATAAAAGGAATGTTGATGATATTTGTATCTGCGGTAACGTTATTTTTGACAGTTAGCGCGTTTTCTGGAGTACATGGAAACGGTCAAATCGAAGAGAATATGATAACAGAAGAGAATTCACTTACATCTAGTGAAGAGTCAAAACTCAAAACAATGTACCTGCATAATGAAACTGGAACGGTGAACGGGAATGTTGATGTGATGACCATGAATACTACCATGGGTGAAGATCAGCATATAACAGATTTTGAGTACAGTTCTACTATAACTCATGACTGGTATCTAGATCCGCCTTTTGCCGGAGAATTTACCCTTAACGGAACATCCACTATCAATATGTGGATAGACATTGCAGAAGCTGACGGACACACTAATACTCTAGACCTTACGATGAACCTCTATGAAGTACAACCAGATGGTGTAGAGGATTTCATCGATCAAGGGTTTGTAAGCTATGACAACACTAGAACGATATTCAACGAATATTCGGTATCCACGGATATCTCAGGATATACGATATCACCTGAATCATCATTGAGAGTAGAATTCGTCATCGAGAGTAGTGATAACTTCGTAAAAAGGATCGCTTTCGGCGACTCGGAGTATCCAAGTAGAATAGAAGTGGAAACGGAGGACTACATCGATGTGGATTCATTCATAATCCTTGACTCAGAATTCGAAGAATCCTACGATTTCCGCCTTGGAGCCGATGAAACTACCATACACTTCAACACATCTATCACGGATCCTTTCGGCGGATATGATATAAGCAGCGTTAACCTGACAGTAGAGGGACCTGATGGTACCGTATTCTATAGAGAGCCTATGACAAGAGTTACAGGGAACGATACGTCTTACAGAAGTAATTTCACCTATGAATGGGATTATGGAGGCGTTCCTGAAGGAGAATACACCGCCATTGTCTCAGCAGTAGATAACACCGGTTACAACTACAGATATCCTGATAACCCAGGCGATGAAACCTACGGAGGACATCTTGAATCAGTTGAGAAGGATTTCTGGATCGGTGCGGAAAGATTTTTCATACATTTCCAAACCGTTGATTCGATGGACATCGTCCTAGAAGACGCAGAAGTGGCTGCTTACTCTTCAGAAGAAGAATTGGTAACTGGTAATGTAACAAATGACGAAGGGATCACGAATATCAGTATCACAGAAGGTGAATATACGATCAGAGTTTACTGGGAAGATGTATTGGTGAACGAAACTACGTACCAAGTGAGCGAAAATGTGCCCTATGAAGAACCTATCACGTTGAATTGTTCCGTATATTATACTTCTTATAAGGTCGTAGATGTCGCCGGAGAACCGGTACCGAACGCAAACATCTTCATCAGTCATACTAATGGTACATTGATACGGGAGATAACTGATCCAGATGGATATGTCCATCTACCTCAATCCCCAGAAGGAGATTATTCTTTGAGAACGGAATGGCTCGGTAGAGAAGTTGATTCTACAGACCATTATTTGAACGAAAGTGTAGAATTGACGATCCATGCGGACGTCTACTACCTCCAAATTCACACTATGGATACCGAAGGAGTACCTGTTCCAGAAGTCCACGTATCTATAAGGTTCAACGATACGCTAAGGATAGCGGATTCTAAATTGACAGATATAAATGGAGATTTAACAGTTAGACTTCCCGGTACTGGTGGAGATTTCACATACGACTTGAATTTCCAGTGGAGAGGAGTGGAAGTAAAAGAACTCTATTCAGAACAATTCGAAGGAAACAGGTCTTTAGATGTTGAACTAGAGATATATTATGTTGAACTTCAAACGGTAGATGATCTCGGATATGACCTAGAAAATACGCGCTTAGTGGCCCGGAACCTTGAAACAGATACTATCGCTAATACTGGTAATACTGACCAACTAGGTAGACTTGTGATGAGATTACCGAGAGGTCCTCACAGGATAAGAGCTACCTGGAGAGGTATAGAAGTCGACGTGACGGACGTAGATATAACCGGAACGGAGCAAAGTATCGAACTGGAATGCTCTGTTTATCATGTCGAACTATTTACCATAGACAGTAGGGATGAAATCATATCCGATGCAAGGATCACTGTATCTCACCATACAGCGGGAACACTTACCAGTGGTACTACAGGAGAAGATGGAAACGTTTCTATGAGATTACCTGGAGCTGTATTGAACATGGAAGTCCGATGGAAAGGTGCTGAGATCCATAATGACGAAATGGTCATTGATTCTAGTGAGGATTACGAGATCCGATGTGCGGTTTACTATTTGGATATGAACATCGTTGACGATCAAGGAGAACCTCTTGAAAATGCAAGAGTAGAGTTCTACCTAGGAAACAGTTTGATAGAACAAGACACGTCTTTAACGGATGGTTCGGTACCAGAGATGAGATTACCTGGTGTAGAGCTAGATATATCCATCAGTTGGAGAAACGTCGACGTTTACCAAGATGAAATAAATCTAAATGAAGACCTGTCGATGACCGCTATCACGGACGTTTATCATATAGACTTCTTGGTCCAAGATGATTTTGATGTCCCAGTTGGTGGAGGCCGACTTAGAGTCTCACACGGTGATACCCTTTTACACACAGGATTGACTTCAGAAGACGGAAGGTCATTCTCAAGGATACCCGGAGCAACAAATCAGGTAACTCTGCACTGGAACGGTGTAATGGTTTATGACAGCCCAGTAGTATTCGACGCTTCCGAAGAGATGG
>PWHM01000001.1 GCA_003554915.1 Candidatus Nealsoniibacteriota bacterium | reverse complement strand
GGGGTACAGTCTGCTTGATCAGCGACATGGCCTCCCGGTACTTCCCTTCTCCAGTAAGAGCTATGTATCCCTGTGCGTCACAACCGGCGGGACAACTGAGTTCACACAACCGGTGTTCGGGTTCCTTGGCTATGGTGAAAACATTGGGAGAGGCCTGTGGAAAGGGACGGTAAATGGCGTTCTGCTCGGCCAGCTCCTCGTCGTACCGGCTGAGAGTGGTGACGGGGCACACATCAGCGCAGTCACCGCATCCGGTACATGCCTCACTGTCCACGTAGCTGGGATTCTCCCTTATGCGGGCAGTGTAATTGCCCGGTTCACCACTAAGGCCGATGAATTCTGAGTAGGTCAGGTTTTCTATATTGAGGTGACGGGCGCATTCCACCAGCTTGGGACCGAGTATGCACATGGCACAGTCATTAGTAGGAAAAGTCTTGTCCAGCTGGGCCATGGCCCCGCCGATGGTAGGGCTTTTTTCCACCAGATACACGTAGTACCCACTTTCGGCCAGGTCCAGCGCCGATTGTATGCCGCCTATCCCGCCGCCTACAACAAGAACTGAACCTACTGTTCGGTCTCCTTGGTCTCTGGACACGGAATGTCTGCCCCCCTCTCGCCTTCGGTAATCAACCGCTGAACGATTGCCTCTGTATCCAGCTGTTCAGCTTCTACGACATCCTTTCCACTGCTGAATACTTCAGCGGTGAGATCCCTTCTGATCATCTGCATGGCCGTGTCGATGCGTTCTACTGTCTGTTGGAAGTCCTCCCTGGCGTATCCGTCTTCAACGGCCATCTCCCGCAGATTTGTGATCACATCGGTGAACTTCACATCCTGCGGACAGTGCGTGTGACAGCTGTAGCACAGATTGCACAGCCATATTATCTCTGAGGATAACAGTTCCTCCCGCATTCCCCACATAATCATGCGTACTATCTTGCGCGGGTTATACCGGTCATCAACTTCACTCACCGGACACCCGGCGGTGCACACACCGCAGGAAAAACAGGCGGTGATATTCTCCGCCCCGGGACGGGCGGCTACCTCATATTTGAAGCCTGCATTCGTCGGCTCTTGCTTTGCCACTGACGTACACCTCCCAGAAAATCTAAACCTCTAAAGCTGCGGACGCGGCAGCAGCCCCGCTTTTTCCACCAGGGTAGGTAGTATTGACTCCCACATCACCGGCATGATGTGTACGCCCCGCACCCCTTCGATCTCACGCACCTGCTGTATCAGCTCCACGCAGATGCGGACGCCTTCTTCACGCGGATTGTCAGCCTGTGCCAGACGTTCGATCAGCTCGTCGGGGACGCGCATTCCCGAAACGCTGTTTTTCATGTACCGCAGGGCACCGGCGGACTTGGGGGGGATCACTCCCGCCAGAATATGCGTTTCCTCGTGCAAATAGCGGTCACACACCGCCTGCATCCAGCGCTCAAACCGCTGCACATCATAGACGGCCTGCGTCTGGATGAAATCAGCACCCGCCGCGACCTTCTTCGCCAGCCGGATAACCCGGTATTCAAAGGGATCAGCAAAGGGGTTGGCCGCCGCGCCGATGAACATCCGGGGTTCAGCACCCTCCAGATTTTCCCCTGATAGAAACTCTCCTTCATCCCGCATGCGAGCTATCGTTTGCACCAGCTGGATCGAGTCAATATCGTAGACGTTTTTGGATCCTGGCTGGTCACCAAACTGCTGGTGATCACCCGATAGACACAGGATATTGCGAATACCCAGTGCCGCAGCCCCCAAAACATCAGCCTGCAGCGCCAGGCGGTTGCGGTCCCTGCAGGTCATCTGCATTACCGGTTCCAGCCCCTCACGCTTGGCCATCAGGCTGGCGGCAACGCTGGACAGCCTGACTATTGCAGTCTGGTTGTCGGTGAAGTTGACCGCATCAACGTATCCAACGTAATCTTCGGCATGGCGGCTCACCGCGTCGGGATCTGCACCGCGGGTTGGTCCCATCTCCCCACACACGGCGAACTCGCCGGACGCGCAGATTTTTTCCAGTCTGCTTTCTGTCTTGAGATTGCTCATAGGATAAGATCCTCCCGCTCAATGCGACGCGGACCACCGTGACGGCTGCTGGACCAGTCCTTAACCGGTTCAATTTCCTGCAAAATCTGCAGCCGGTCGAGCTTCTGCAGCTTGTCAAAGATCAGCTGCCAGGCGCAGTCCGTATCCGGGTCAATCTCGCAGGAGCCATCCTGCGAGCCACCGCAGGGTCCGTTGAAACAGCTTTTCGCACAGCGCGCCACCGGGCATATCCCGCCGGTCTTATCCAACATGCAGTCACCGCAGGCCATGCACATCTCTACCCACAGGCCCTGCTGCTCGGGCATGCCAATAAACCTGGTATTGAGACCGGGAAGTATCAGATCATCTTCAAAATACGACGCCATTGCCTGGACTCCTGCCCCACATCCGAGCGACACTACTGCCTCGACCTGACTTACGTCTTTTATGATTTCGTCGAGAAACTCCCACTCGCACTGCCTTTCGACCATCAGTTCGGTGACATTCAGTTGCTGGTCGCGCTGCTCGGCGGCAATCCGCAAAAGCGAACTGAGCACGGCAACTTCTTTTTCTCCGCCCGCCGAACATACCGTAACACAGGTGGCGCATCCAGCCACCGCAACGCTGCTTATTCCCTGCAAATTATCCATTATTTCGTTCAGGGGTTTCCGCTCGGCTACAATCATTGCTCCACCGCCTCTTTGGTCACCAGTTTGTCCAGCTTGTTGGCGAACTCGGCGACGATCTGCAGCAGCTGTTCGGGCGAAGTGCCGGATAGAGATTCATAT
>PWHM01000081.1 GCA_003554915.1 Candidatus Nealsoniibacteriota bacterium | reverse complement strand
TTTCGCCTGGCAGGAGATGTGAGTTGTGCGGGCCTCTTCTTGAATTTGATAAGACGGGCAGTCGATATCTCTGCTATAAAAGAGATTCTGCTGACCCCCAATTTTAACATTTCTTACTTGATAGGGATGGCGATGACGCCAGGGTTGGATGTTACCCACCCCTTTACCTACCCAAGCAAAAAAATGTGATTGACATGAAGGGGGCGACTAGCTATAATGGTATAGACAGTTAAGGGCTGCATATAGAATGCAGCAAGGGTCATGTATGGGGCTGTGGCGCAGTGGGAGCGCGCTTCCTTGGCATGGAAGAGGCCGCGGGTTCGACTCCCGCCAGCTCCACCAAATGAAAACAACAATTTTGATACAATGCGAGAGCCCTTATTACAAGGGCTTTTCGTGCTTTCAGGGGTAAATCAGTTAACAGAAAAAGGCCGAATTTAACCCATTGCACACCCTTCTGCCAAAAAGTTTGCACACCCCGGGTGCAAATTTTATCAGGGGGTGTGCATTTTTAGTTTGGGGTGTGCAAACAATGGTAAGTTGTAAAATTAACTGCCGTAGGGCGTAAAAAATATAGACTCATGGTAAAATGTAAAAAATTTTAAAGGGACGTAATGAAGACCTCTTTTTTAACCGTTAAGTCCCAAGCCTCAAATAATACACTTATAGAAAATGAATGATTGTGCCAGTAAATTTAAAGAAGACTTTCGGAGGAGATTAATATGAAAAAAATGCTCTTGGCCTTTGATGGTTCTGACAATGCAATGAAAGCAGCGCAAAAGGGAATCTCAATAGCTCAAGCAATGAAGGCGAAAGTCTTCATTCTTACTGTTATCGAGAAAGAGGGTTCTCCCCTCTATCCTTCGGATAAAAAAATCTACAGAGGAGATTCACCTAAACAGGTTTCTTTAATGTTGGATAATACCTCTTCTGACAAAGCAGCGGTAGAAATATTAGAGAAAGCTGAAAAATATTTGAGGATAGCGGGGTAAACATCCAGCACCTTGTAACATGAGGGCACATTGTAGACCTTATTTGCTCAATAACGGAAGAGGAACAGGTTGATCTAATTGTCATGGGCAGAAGGGGCCTTGGCTTAGCAAAAAGGTATTTACATGGAAGCGTAAGTGCAAGTGTTGTTCAATCTGCCAGGACAAGCGTCATGCTTGTCAATAAGTAGATAAATGAAAAAAAGAATTATGAAAGGGGATTGCTTGTTGTTTTTAGCTAGCCCCTTAAAAGACGTTGCACAAAATGCCGTGCTGGACGCCTCCAAAACGTTAGACTCGCTAAACCCCACTGGGAAGAAGCTTTTAGTTGATTGAGAAAAGTCAAAAATCAGGATTAGCAAAGCGGGAGCTGTTTCATGAAAGGCTCCCGTTTTTACATAGCTTAAAGAACGATTTGGCATTGAAAAGTGCCTGTTGGTGTTTGACCGCGCGGCATGGTTTCGCTAATAACCTTAAAGCGATTTCCGGTCAAAGCCTAACCTACGTATTGAGTAAGCGAACTTATTACTCGGCAGAATTTGAAACCAAAGTGGTCCCGGAGATGCTCCGGGAGGAAGCCATCGTTTTTCTTCATTGTTTTCTTTTGACTTAAGAGAATCCGAAAATTAAAAATCAGGGGAAAATTATCTATGAGAAACAATGAAGACAGTAAGGCAAAAACTAGAGTCTTGTTTCTGTGCACAGGCAATTCCAGTCGCAGTCAGATGGCAGAGGGGTTTGCCAGGCACTATGGCAAAGACCGGTTGGATGTTTACAGCGCGGGAATCTCCCCTTCCGGGGTTAACCCCATGGCCGTTACTGCAATGAAAGAGGTCGAAATAGATATATCCGGTCAGACATCAAAATCTATTGACAAGGATATACTGGAACAGACCGATATTATTGTAACGCTGTGCGGTGATGCGCGGGAAAACTGTCCGGTGGTGCCGGGTAAAGTTCAAAAGCTTCACTGGTTCCTTGAAGATCCTACCAGGGCGGAAGGGACTGAAGAAGAAATAATGAATAAATTTCGAGCAGTAAGAGACGAAATTTCCACACTTGTTAAGGATCTAGTCCTTAGTTTAAAATAATGGGTATGAGACTTTAGAAGTTCGGAAAGGTAGAAAGGACAAAAGCACACCCCTTGCATTTTAGAGCTGTTAAGATATAATTATATGCGGTGAAGTCATTAGTTGTGTCTTAATTTGCGTTATCCTACACGTCTTATGATGATCTGTAAATGTGATTTTATAATATGCGGCAGGGGGTTAAAACCAGCATGAAAGACTATAACCCGGCGGAGCTGGAACCAAAATGGCAGGAATTTTGGGCGGAAAAACGATTTTACGAGAACAAGAGGGATGATTCCAAAGAGAAATATTATGTCCTGGAGATGTTTCCCTATCCTTCCGGAAAATTACATATGGGGCATATGCGGGTCTATTCAATTGGGGATGTGCTGGCCCGCTTTTTAAGGATGCGGGGCTATAATATTCTGCATCCCATGGGTTGGGATGCTTTTGGACTGCCCGCGGAAAATGCGGCCATTGAGCACGGGGTCAGCCCCGTCCAGTGGACGGATTCTAATATTGCGGCCATGAAAAAACAGCAGGATTCCCTGGGGCTCAGCTATGACTGGGAAAGGGAGGTGGCCACTTGCGATCCCGATTACTACCGCTGGAACCAGTGGCTTTTTTTGCTGTTCTACAAAAAAGGATTGGCCTATAAGAGCAAGGCTCCCGTTAACTGGTGTTCTTCCTGCAAGACGGTTCTGGCCAACGAGCAGGTGGTGGACGGTGAATGCTGGCGCTGTGGTGACGTGGTAT
>PWHM01000120.1 GCA_003554915.1 Candidatus Nealsoniibacteriota bacterium | reverse complement strand
GGGCCTCATCCCTAACACTATAAGTGTTTTTATTTCTGTCACCGCAACGCTGTATGCTTTTTACCACCACCCCCGTCCTCTGCCCGTGGTTATCAAGCCCTTTATGATAACTGGCATCTATACGGTTAGCGTGTTCGCACTCTTTTAGCTTGCCGTGATTTTTAACAACTGCATATAACCCTGTTTTTGCCCCTAAGCCACCCGCCTCGCTTGCAAGAGTGCAACTTGTGCCGCTCGTGTCGTAAACCCTGTATCCCTGAGCACCACCTATAATTTGCTTAAGAGCTTCTCCGTCATTTCCCCCGAGAGGAAATACTTCTTGTCCACCTGCTCCTCTAAGATGTCCGACAATGAACACCCGCTCTCTGTTTTGGGGAACTCCGAAGTTTTTTGAGTTGAGCACCTGCCACTCCGCATCGTACCCAAGCTCATCCAGCGTGGTAATGATGGTAGCAAATGTTTTCCCTTTGTCGTGTGATAGTAACCCTTTGACGTTCTCAAGCAGTAAAAAGCGTGGTTGGATTTGTTTGGCGAATCTGGCAATCTCGAAAAACAAAGTTCCTCTAGTGTCTTGTAGTCCTCCCCTTTTTCCAGCGATTGAAAAAGCTTGGCAGGGGTATCCTCCTGTGATGCAGTCAACCCTTCCTCTGAGCTGTCGAATATCGTCATCTGATATTTCCGTGATGTCATTACCTGTCCACTCTCCCTCCGTGTTATGCATAGCTTGGTAAGCCTGCCTTGCGTATTTGTCAGATTCTACATATCCTACACACTTATGTCCTGCCCATTCCATGCCTAGGCGGAACCCTCCTATTCCAGAAAATAAGTCAAGGAAGTTCATTTTTATCCCTCCCATCCGTATTTTTTATCCTTCCCGCCATTCGTAGGACAGTAAAACCTTTTGCTTGTCGGCTCAAAGTCAAGGCCGAAATATACGTCTTGCTTGCCTAGAAGTCTATTTTTGAATACATCTATAATTGCAGAGCAATCTCTAAATTTCTCGTCCAGGTTAGCTCTTTCTTCTTCCTTAATTCTATGAACTGCTACCACATTGTCGGCTCTGTTAGTAATCTCTCCGGAACCTGCTATATCCATTTTGGAAAGCCTACCTTGTGTTTTTCGTGGATGCGCTACTACGTGGATATGGCACTCATGCTTCTTAGCAAACTCACATAACCTGCCAATGAAATTACTCTGCTGGCGGTAGAAGTCTTTTTCACTAGTGTTAAATATGGTTGTCATCAGGTTGTCCACCAGGAAGACCTTACAGTTATACCGCATGTTAGCGTACCTAAACTTTTCTAGTATTTCATCTTCTGAGGCCGCTCCGTAGTTCTCGTGTAGAAAAAACTTATGCCTATACCAATCCCTTATTTTATCCGTTATGCTTTCTGGCACGAAGTAAGCTAGCTCGCCTTGAAAATCGTCGAAGTAAGACTCTAGGTTGCCTGGCCCCGCTATTTGTAAGTCCATCCAATAGCGGAACATAGGCGCTGGCAGTTCCCCGGAAAAGGCGCATACTTTGTAATCATTGTTAACCGCTTCAGCTAATACCTGGCCCAGGATAGTTGATTTGCCGGAAGAATTCTCCCCTGTCCAAACTGTTAGAAAGCCCATGAAAGCTCCGCCTAGTATCTTGTCCAATTTTTGAAATCCTGTAGAAACTCTATCTAAACTCTTAACGTCCATCGGCTTAACGTCTGCCATTCTGATTATCCCTGAGATTGGGACTTCTTTAGCTGAATTAACCGCTTTAATTACTCCCCGGACACCTTCTTTATACAGGCACTCGTTAGCGTCTTTGTGTTCTGTGCTTATTATGTAACATCTGTATTCGCCTAGTTTCTTTACTAGCTTCTTGCACATTTCCCGCCCAGGCACATCATTGTCCGGCCAGATATATACTCTCTTAAATCCATCCAGCCAATCCCAACAATCCTCTACACATGACAAGCCTTCTGCCCCGGAAGGTATGCTTACCGCATTATCAATTCCTGCTTCTACTAAAGCGAGTGTATCAAATTCACCTTCTGTTATTATTAAGTTGTCGCCTTTTACCTCATCCATGCCCCAAAAAACATCTTTACCCTCTGGCTCACGTGTCCAACTACCCTTTTTTACCGGCTCCCTAAACTTCATTAAAACAGCTTGTCCATTCTCGTAATACGGGAATACAATCTTACCGTTTGATTCTCCAACTTTACGCTTTGTCCAGGTGTCAGGTGAGAATCCTCTTAACCTCAAGTATTCTTCTGCTTTCTGCGTAGGCGTTTTGGGAATAGTCTTAGGCTTTTTATAGGTTTTCTCTTCTTTTATTGGCATAAACTCCATACTTATCTCTCCAAACTCTTTTTTTAGCTGGTGAAAATTGCCGGATACGCTGCATGTTCCCCGCTTGCAGTTATACGCTCCTGTTTCCAGGTTGAGAGCGAATGAATACTTATCTTTGCCGTTACCTCTACAGAAGGGACAGTAAGTAGGTACAACTTCGTTTCCGCGAATCTTATAAGGTTGCAGATGCTTTCTAGCGAAATCTTCGGGATTCATACAGGCTTCCTCCCGTCAATAATACTATTACTGTTATGCTCTTTGTAGTTTTCCCAAACCTTTCCTTCTTCTAAGAAGTTTGGCACTCCGTTAGATTGTTTCAAGAAGTCAGTTAGCGCCCATTTGTGTTTATAGTAAAAATCACTATTATAAACTTTCTCGTAGTTGTTTATGGCAGTTAATATATCCGCCTCAGAATATTTATTTAACCCCTTTTCAATCTTGCTTCTTATCTCTGCATTGTCTTTATGTGTTATGAATGGCTTATCGTTCCAG
>PWHM01000057.1 GCA_003554915.1 Candidatus Nealsoniibacteriota bacterium | reverse complement strand
AATACTGCTGGAGCAGAACTGCCGCCGGTACTCTGAACGTGTTCAGAAATGTGCTTAATACCGGCAAGTCCCGGAGGGTTTGAGTGAATTGGCAACAAATGGGCAGTCAGTTTCTGAAAAGACTTTTGAGAAGGCTTTACACAATCCTGTTACCGGTCCTTCTGGCTCCGATGCGCCTGGTGCTCAGGAGTTCTTTTCTTTCTGTGAAAATTAATAATTTTCTGCATTTCTTTCCACGCATTAGACATATTATAAAAAACATGGCTTATCGAAGCGGCCTGCTTCAGGATGCACATCCCGGAGGTTTTTTTTTCGGGCAAAACCTGGGAAAATATCCTGAGCTGACCCGGTTGAGCCCCGACGCCAGAAGGATTTATCTGAAACTCAGGAAGGCGGCCCGGAAGGCAGAGGAAAAGGGCAAGAATAAAAATGCGCATACTGATTGATCTTCAGGGGGCTCAATCAGCTAGCAGGTACAGGGGCATTGGACGCTATTCCATGTCCCTGGTCAGCACTCTGGGCCGCATCAATACCCGGCACGAAATTTTTATCGCCCTGTCCGGACTTTTCCCTGAAACAATAATGTCTGTCAGGTCTGAATTAAAAGACGCAGTGCCCCGGGAGAATATCAGGGTCTGGTACGGACCGAGGCCTGTCGATCCTGTACGCCGGCGGACGGCCGAGTTCATGAGGGAGTCTTTTTTAGAGTCGGTTCAGCCTGATGTCGTTCTTGTGACCAGTCTTTTTGAAGGATTTTTCGATGATGCAGTAACCTCTGTCAACAGCCTGGGAAAAGGGCTTAGGACCGCGGTTATTTTTTATGATCTTATACCCCTGGCGTATCCTGATATATATCTCAACCAGGATTCCAGTATCGAATATTATCAGCGCAAGCTTAATTCTCTGCAACAGGCGGATATGCTTTTGGCCATTTCTGAAAGCACCGCCCGGGAAGCGGCTTTCCGGCTGGAGATGGATCCTGACAGAATCCGCAGCATTTCTGCAGCAGCGTCCGGCCTGTTCAGACCAGGCCGGGTTTCCCCGGAAGAGGTTTCAACCCTTCAAAAACATTATGGTATTTCCCGCAAAGTGGTCATGTGTGCTCCCGGAGGCTTTGACCCGCACAAGAATATCCTCCGGCTTATTAAGTCCTATGCCCGGCTTCCAGGCAAACTCCGGGCAGAATATCAGCTGCTCATAGCCAGCAGTGTGTCAGGTCCTGATAAGGCAAGAATTATCAGAGCAGCAAAAAAAGAGGGAATGAACCGTGATGAGTTGCTGCTTGCCGGATACGTGCCGGACAGAGATCTCCTGGCTATGTACAGAGTGGCCCGTCTGTTTGTATTTCCTTCGCTGCATGAAGGATTCGGCCTCCCTGCTCTGGAGGCCATGTCCTGCGCCGTTCCGACCATAGGGTCCAATAAAAGTGCAGTCCCTGAAGTCATAGGACTGGAAGAGGCCCTTTTTGATCCTGAGAATGTTTCTTCCATGAGGGACAAAATGCTTCATGCCCTGCAGGACGAGCCCTTCAGAAAGAGATTGCAGGACCATGCCAAAAATCAGTCCGCAAGGTTTTCCTGGGATAATACAGCCAGAAAGGCTCTGCAGTGCCTGGAAGAACTTGAAGCCCATGAAAGTACTGTACCTTCCATGGATTTTTCCAGATCCAGCACTATTCTTATCGAAAATATTGCTCCTCTTGTCTCAGCAGGAGACTTTAGAGAGTTGATGCACTGTTCTGAGTATATTGCCCGGAACAGACGTGCCGGCACAAAAAGGCAGCTTCTGGTTGACGTGTCCGAATTGTCCGCCAGGGATTCGGCTACAGGCATACAGAGGGTGGTCAGAAGCTGTCTCAAGTATCTTCTGCATGATCCTCCGCCCGGCTTCTCGGTGGAGCCGGTGTATGCTACCATCAGTAAAGGCTACAGATATGCCAGGGCCTTTTCTCATCAGTTTTTGAATTCCGCCGGCAGGGATGTTCCAGATATGCCTGACGAGTACATGGAATGGCAGAGAGGGGATATTTTTTTCGGGCTAGACATGCAGCATCATGTACAGCTGGCCCATAAAGAGTTCTTTCAGGAGTTGCGCCTGTCTGGAGTAACAGTCAAGTTCATGGTCTATGACCTGCTGCCTGTTCAACTGGAGGGTTTTTTCTACGAGCCGGATGCCAGAGATCTGCATGAAAAATGGCTGAGCATGGTCTGCAGTACAGACGGAGCCCTGTGTATATCCGGCGCCACATCCCGGGCCCTGGAAAAGTGGATACAAAACGCCGGAGCAGTATCTGCGACAGGTTTTCAAAACGACTGGGTGCATATGGGGGCAGATATTGAAAGCTCTCAGCCTTCCGCGGGAATGCCGGACAATGCCCGGGAAGTGCTGCAGATTCTTGCCGGTCGGCCGACTTTTCTCTGTGTCGGGACCATCGAGCCGAGAAAAGGACAGGCTCAGATACTGGAGGCTTTTGAAATATTATGGAAACAAGGGGTAAATGCAAATCTGGTATTTGCAGGCAGGCAGGGGTGGAAGACCTCAGAGCTGATAAAAAAGTTTGCTGTACATCCTGAAAAGGGCGGCAGGTTCTTCTGGCTGGATGGAATCAGCGATGAATATCTGGCAAAAGTTTATTCCGTCACCACCTGTTTAATTGCCGCCAGCATTAATGAAGGTTTCGGGCTGCCTCTTATTGAGGCGGCCAGGAACAATATACCCATAATTGCCCGGGATATTCCTGTATTCAGGGAAGTGGCTGGAGAACATGCCTTTTTCTTTTCAGGCCATTCTGCTACAGACCTGTCAGAGGCGATAGAGTATTGGTTGAATCTTT
>PWHM01000119.1 GCA_003554915.1 Candidatus Nealsoniibacteriota bacterium | reverse complement strand
TGCAGTTCGGACTCTTCGGACCCATTCATCCCGAAGACCATCACGTTGAATTGATACTGAACATCGTGAGAAACTTGAGAGAGGGAAGCTTTTTTTTCGTCCCCTATACTTATGGAAATGTATCCGGGGGTCTTTTTGAATTAATCCACAATAATATTTTAACCCTTCTTCCCAATTTCCATGTTTATCAAATATACTACATAAACCTGGGGTTGCATCTGATCTGCGGTTTGCTCGTCTTTCTGCTGGCATTGAATCTGTTTAAAAAGAAAAGCGTAGCTTTCATCTCGTTTTTAATATTCGCCTTTCTGCCCGTGCTCATAAAATTCAGCGCTACGGAAATAAAGTTCGTAGTTGACGCTCTAACCATTCTTCTTTTTATAAATTTTATTTACTACATTTTTAAACACGGGAAAGAGAAATCCCCCCTTCACTTCGGCATATTGGCCCTTCTTTTTACTTCCAATCTGGTAGGAAGATTGGATTATATGCCCTTTTTCATCGGTTCCTTTTTTCTTTTATCTTTTATTTTTTTAATTTTCAACCAGAAAAGCTTTCAAAGATTGAAAAGCAATATATATGTTAAGCTGTTTTTCGGCTTCACCGTTTTCATCTCCGCCTTTTATTTGTTGGCTTATGTTTTTTTCGGAGATGGAATGGGAGTAATCAGTGAACACTACCTCTCCAGAGATTTGACTAATGATTATCGCTTCATTAAAAACTTTTTCCGATTTACGGACCCTTTTACGACTACTTTTGCTACTTTCACTAATTCCTTCTTCAGTCCCTGGTATTTTTTCATAGCTTTAGTAATTTCTCCACTTGTATTACTGATTAAAAAAAGAGTAGTTTTACTTTGCGGCTTCTTAATCGCTTTTCTTTTTGCAGTGTTTTTGAGAGATTTGGAGCTCTCCAACAACATAAGAAAGCTTTTGCCTCTTCTTATTTTATCTATTCCCCTCACCGCCTACACATTGCATCTGATTTTGAAAAAAATAAAAATCCCGGAAAAGATCGGGGTGGTCATTTTGGCTGTAGTGATAATCCTTTCCCCTCTCCAAAATTGGAAGTTTTTGACTATGGACACGGATAGAAAGCTGGAACAGGACTTTTTAATCAGGCAATTTGAAAAAAACATCCCTTCGGAAAGCTTGATTTTAACCGTACACGAAAAGAAATACGAAGATTCTCAATTTTCAAAAACCCCCAATCATTACAGACATCGAATGCACGGCAATGAATTTTACACCTATCTTTTGCCTCCCGACAAAGAAATAGACGTAATGGACATATACCACGAATACGACTCCGAAAAAATTAAAGAGTACGAGAACGTATTTTACTATCGCAGTCTTTATTCTTATCACGAAGAGGGGCTTGACGCTTTTTCCAAGAGCATTCAAAATCCGGAACACAAAAGTGCTCCCGAGGTTACGGAGAAATTCGAAGAGTTCCACTCTTTAATTCCGGTAAAAGAAAAGGTTGTTGAAAATTACGGTTTTCATATTCGCAGTGCCGACCAGCTCTTGCAAAGGAAGCATTTCACTATAGATACGGATAGAAAAGAGCCGGTGATCGGCTTATATCAAATAAAAGATTTTATCGATTAAGATCATGAAAAAACAAATAATACTATATGTCGGAGAAATATGCAACAACGACTGCGTGATGTGCAGTTTAAAGGATGACGGCCGGAATATTGTAAGCTATTCAAATTTATCAGAAAAAATTAAAAAAAGGCGGAATGATGCAGATAAAATTTCTTTTACGGGAGGGGAGCCCACCGAACATCCCGATATAATAAAACTTTTCAAAGAAGCTAATAAATTCGGATATGAGATAGGCATAAGTACCAACGGAAAAAAATTTTCCGATCCCGAATTTACAAAAAAACTGGTCAGCTTGGGGTTGAAAGAAGCCAGTGTTACCATACACGGCCCTCAAAAGACACACAACCGAATAACCGGTAAAAAATCTTACACGAAAACCATATCGGGGCTTGAAAACTTGATCGCCGAAGGTGTGACCGTTACAACTGATTCCGTATTGATCAAAATAAACATTGACTATTTACAAAAAATGTGGAAAACGGTTTTGAAAATGAAAGTAAAAAAAATCGGTCTGCAAGACCTGGTGCCGGAAGGAGGAGGAGATGCGAACTTTAAAGAATTGGTGATTTCTTACGAAAGAAAAAAGAAGTTTTTTTATGATAACTTGAATTTTTTAAAGAAATTTCACTTTGTTCATGTCGCCAATTTTCCCAGGTGCGTTCTACCCCTTAGCTTGCCGGAGAATTTTATTCATACCTCGCACCATCAAAAAGAACATGGTTGGCAATTTGACGGATTGTCAAACACGGGCACTCAAAAACTTAAAAAGAAGATTAAAGTATGCAAAAAATGCCCATACCAAAACAAGTGTTACGGATTCAGAAAAAAGAACTTGAAAAAGTTCAATAAAGAAAGCGTAAAAGAAATGATGGAAATAGACAACTTTATGGAAAAAAGCAACAGCCGATAAAAAATAATTATGTTTCCGAAGTGGATTAAAAAAACAATCGCCAATAAAAACCTCAAGAAAACATTTTTACCCTTTTTTCTTTTTCTTTCGTCGTTCGGGCTGAGTTTTTACAAAGCTACGGCTATACACTACGGAGAAGATTTTAGACACAGCGTAGCCACTCTTAAATTTGTCCGGACTTTTTCTCCGAACGCCTTAATGGCTCAATCGGTGAACGGTATGGAGTTTTTAGCCCTGCCTTTCTATCTCATATTCGGTTTTGATCTTTTCGCTCTGAGATTGGCTCAATCGCTTTTTATCGGGTTGGCAATAGTTT
>PWHM01000138.1 GCA_003554915.1 Candidatus Nealsoniibacteriota bacterium | reverse complement strand
CAAAGTCAGATTGCCAACCCGTGTAGACAGCTGGTGCGGATAAGTACCGTTACGATGACCCTGCCTTTGTTCAGTGCGTTCGTATAGCTCCGCACGAAGCTGTTCTGTGGCCTCAGCCTGCAAGATTTGATTCAATACGGATTCCAGTAAAGCAGAAACTCCTTCATCCTGTGAATTTCCTAAAAAAAGTTGATGCAAAAGTTCCGAATTTAAGGTAATCTGGTATTGAGCCATTTCTTCCTGCCTCCTTGGTTTGTGTTGTTTCGCTAACTACATTCTAACCGAAGGAGGCAAGAAATGGCTCACTTATTTTACACAATTATACGGACTTAACTCCTGGGTTATGCACTTTTGGCTGCCGTTTTGTGTATTTTTATTTTGCCATAAACATTATTGAAGTCTTTAGCATCTAAGCTTTGCCATTTTTTTAAAAAAACTTCCACATCTTCGTAACATAATAAGAGTTTCGTTATGGTCAACGTTGGGTTCCCTCTACGTGAGCAAAAAGCGACAGCTCCGCTGAAAGTAAAAGTTACTTTATAGGTGAATACACCCATGCTGCATACAACTTGATATTATCAATTGTTTTTAAAAAGATAAGCTTTTCCTTTTTAGGAAGCTGACCAAAGCATTTAATTAAGGCTTCAAAATCAGGATAATGATTTTCACTGTCGTCTTCCGCAAATGATTGAACAACCATTATGGCATTCTTTGCATGAAATCTTTTTGCTTCTATTATTGATGAAGCCAACCGATGTAATAACTGGTATCTTATAGTTCCATTTACTTTCTGATTTGTTAAGCCAATGGTTTGCAAAAGAAAAGAAAACCTTTCGTTAATTCCCTTTTCTGAGGTTCTTTGCTTCCATTCATCAACAGTAACATCAAAATCTTCACGAGCTTTTCCCTCCACCGCCATAGTGGAAAGAGCTTCGTCTGAAGTTAGTAAGGCAAATACGTCGTTTTGAGATGGTCGAGTTCCCCCCGGAAGAGACACCTTATACTCTGGTATGGCCAAAGCGAGTTCAACATTAGAAAACCCGGTAACATGTTGGCTGTTAAATAACCGTTTTATTTCTTCGGGGATACCTGCGGTATTTTCCCATGAGACTGCTATCGAATGGGCTGAAAAATCTTCTCTCCAGTGCTTTTCTGGATCGGCAAGGAGATTCTTCCATGAATCAACTCCACTCGTGGGCGTTAATATTCTTTTCTGTTTCATATGTACTTTCATCTCCCTTCTTACTTAATTCATATCTGACTATCAAATTTGCCTAGGACGGCAACATAAAGAAGTTCCGCGAAAAAAGGGGTGAAGAGTCCACTCATATTAATAGAACAACAAACTGCTAAAAAACTTTATTTTGGGGCTGTCCAAAAATCCCCTGAGTTAAAACGATACTGATACTGAATTATTTCAAACCAATCTCACATAACGGTTTTGATCAGCAAAAAAGAAGCCGCACTCTGCCACCTTTTCGACGGTTATCTGCTCCCAGCTGCAGCGGTAGATCTCCAGCTGTGGGGCATAGTAATTTGTGAGCTCTTGAAGGTGGCTTTCGTCTTTTACCGCGTCGGTCTTATAGTCTGCCAGCACCCATCCATCTGCTTCGCGAAAAGCTGCTTCGCCGTACTTATTGTGCTCACGGACCCATCTGTTTACCATGCTTGAAGAGAGTTCATAGCGACGGGCTACAAAAGAGGTGTTCCCTGTTTCTTGGGATTCCTTAATCACCCTCAGCTTCTTCTCTGGAGGCTGTTACCGTTTGTTTTCCTTCTATCCCCTCCCACTCTAGAATTTTTAATAGATCTACCCGGTCTGTCCAAATGGGTTAGGGGACCAAAAGTACACAAAGGCTCGGCCTCCGGGTTTTGAATTTTCAAGGCTGCCTGTGTGTTCACTTGCGTTACGGCCCAGCAGCTCACTCACCTTTCTACAAGGCTTTCTTCAATGACAAGATAACTTTCGATTGTTCTAAACGTTGGCTTTCTAAGATCTTCAAATCTGAAGATGTCAAGACCGCGATCCAGCCAGATGGTGATCTTTCTTTCCCTTGAACAAATTTTCATCCTGCGGTAATGAGGCAACTCATTGTTTGGGCTTTGCACAGAATATTTTAGCATGACCTGATGAGGTTCATACTTTCGTTGAATTATCCGGAATTTGTTTTGAGTATTTTCTGGTTCTGCACTGGTTGTTGTCAACTTTACAGTGATGCCGTCCTCTGCTGCATATCCCAGCAAAGCATCAAGTAGCAGTTCAAGGCTTTTAATCTGATACTAGTTTCTTAAATAGCGGTCATATATTTCTACATTAATGATGTTCGAAGGGAGAAACTCACCAATAATCTCATTCCAATCTTTTTGATCTCCGCTCCCCAGATGAACTACTTTTGTTCCTTGTAAGAACTCTTCAAAGCTGCTAATATCCCAGCGCTTATTTGACAATTCATCAATTGCTAGATCAAATTGCTGCCTCACTTTCCCGGTGTATTCAATATTAGTCGATAACTCAACATTGCCTGCCTTTTCAAACGGAGCAGAACCCTGGGGCCAGCGGATAGTCAAAGCTTCAGAGCTAGTTTCGAGATAGAGAGGTGTTTCAACTGATAAATCCTTATCAAACAGCGAGATTTTTACCTTCGGCAATTCACTCAAAAGAGCAAATCTATGGAGCAAAACCTTTAGAACAGGATCACTGACAGGATAAGCCCGCAATAGGTTTCTTAAAAACGGTTCATCTCCAAAACAGTTTATCTAATTCAGAGATACTCTTTTTTCTCATTTAAACACCAACATAGCGTTGTATTGACCCACAAATTGTAATCATTCTATATCTTCTCTAT
>PWHM01000021.1 GCA_003554915.1 Candidatus Nealsoniibacteriota bacterium | reverse complement strand
TGCAAGATCCTAGTCTCCAAATCGAAACCGAGGCTTTAGAAAAACTGCGCGGCTGCTTAAGGATACTTGAGAAGGTAGGATTCTAGTTAAAACAAATCTACTCTGAGTTGTCTTATCGTTAACTTAGAGTCGCTAGGAGGATTAAGGTGTTTAGTTGCCTAAGTATTGGCTTCTTAGGCCGTATCAATAGGTGAGGTTTGTTAAAACACATCTTACTGGGTCCTTTAGCTTGGTCCTTAAGGTAAAGCCTCATTAAGCTGCTAACTAGGGAGGTCTTACATAGTTGCGTTAACTAGTGGGCTGAAAGCATTGCCAAAACGAGTAGGACCATTCAAACCAGCACCCCAAGGGCTAAAGAGGTTTTACCTAATGTTGTCACTCGAAGCGAACTAGCTAAATGGTGGTGGTCTATATTTAGGAGTAGGAGTTCTAAAGGTTTAGAGTTGCTATTAACTCGTGGAAGAAGGAAGTTGCTTGTCGGAGCATAAGGGGAAGTTGCTTTAGAAAGCAGAGTAGCCTGCTTAATGAAAGAGGGAAGTATTCTCAGATTTATTGGACGAAATCAACGCGTTGACGTTATCCGTTAAGGGAGAAGGTTAAAGACCACTAGGGACTTGAGAAATCATTTCAGAGTCCTTATTGTTCTCAGGGAGAGCTTGAAGCTGGCTCGGATTCTGTGAAGCGCCTTAGGTGTTTTAAGGAGATGTCGACACCTTGCTTTTCTCAGGGAGAGCGTGAAGCTGACTCGGTTTCTTTGAAGTGCCTTAGGTATCCTTTGGAGAAGGCTAGACCTTGTCGTTCTTAGGGAGAGCTTGAAGCTGGCTCGGACTCTGTGAAGCGCCTTAGGTATCCTTTGGAGAAGGCTAGACCTTGTCGTTCTTAGGGAGAGCTTGAAGCTGGCTCGGACTCTGTGAAGCGCCTTAGGTTTTCTTTGGAGAAGTCTATTCCTTGTCGTTCTTAGGGAGAGCTTGAGTTGTATTTGGAGCTTGTAGAGTACTTTAGGAGTCATATGGTAGAATGAGTTGGTTCTAGACTTCCTATTGAGACTACGGACTCGGACCTGATGTAGTAGCAGCTTTAAGTGGCTCCTTTTGCGTAGTAGAGAGCATTCCACAAATCACGACAGACTTCTGTCCAATGTCCTCGTTTTTACCTAATTTCAGCTTGTGCTTAGGCTTAGAGCCTAGGGTAACAGTGTCTTTACATTAGGTAAAATGTTCAGGAAACTTTTGCCAATGTTTTTTCAGATAGGTAGCAGAAGTATAAGTCTTTTGACATCCTTCAGACTCACAGATAAACCTCTTGCCACCCTTTTGAGGTTTAGGTTAGACAAATTAGAGAAGTTAAGTCGAAGTCAACTGGCTAGGCTCGCTCATCTAGTCTTGAGACTTAACTAAATCTGTCTCTGCAGTTTGCTAAACATTGCTAGCAGTGGATTTCTAAGGAGAAGTCAATTATTGAGTTTCACCAGGAGGGAAGTAATCAGAGTCTTCGTTACAAATTGTGTTGGGAAGTCCAAAAGATTGCGGTGTGAAGCCTTTTGAAGTACCCTCTGTAACAAAATTTAGTAGAAAAAAGAACTTACCAGGTGAGTTTTTGCGCAAACGCTTCTTAGGCGGATCATAGTTCAGGGTAACCTCTAAGTTAGCAACATTTCTCTTCCGTTTCTACAACACTTAAAGAAAACGATTACTTACCTTTTAGGCTCTTGTCGAGACGATGAGTGTCTTCTTAGGCTAGACTTGATTAGTGGAGACTTCCTCTACTGGTGGTTTCTAAACTTTACCTTTGGCGTCGTTATCGCCTTTAGAGGTTTCAGTTAAACTCTCAGTAAGAGTCTTGGATTCTTCTGGCGGTGCCAGGATTTCGTTGGTTGCATTGTCCTAAGTAGCTTGGGCTTGGGACCCCAAAACCCCATTGTGTTTGACCATAAGTGAGATTAATAATTAAGTTTGAATTTAAAACTTAAAATAAAGAAATTAAGAGAGGAAGGGGCCGCCCTCTTCTCCGAGAAGCTCCTCCATCTCTTCGAGTAGTTGTTGAGGGGGGACGATGTCATAAGTCGACCTTACCTGGAGTTCTACGGTGACCAAACTCACCTCACTTAATGTTAACTCCATTGAGGGTCCACCGACCTCCCCCAAAGTCTTATAGACCCCTAATAACTTAAACCTTAATATTAAGTCTTTTTAATTCATTAACAATTAATTAACCACTTATACACCTCAGTCCAAAGGGGTTTTGGGGTTTTGGGGTTTTGGGGTCTTGGGGTCACTTGGTTTGGTTAGGGTTGACTAAAAACTTGCTAACCGATATCGGTTTTTGTTCTCTGCTTCTATCCTTCTCAGTTATAGCACTTTAGTACGACTTTTGCATATCATCTTCTGCCATAGGACCCTCCTTGTTTTGCTGGTTATAATGGGTAAAGTCTCTCCGAATGTCCTTCACTACTGCTGCAGTGGGAAGATAGCTCTGATACTGTGACTAAGCCTCGCTGTCTGTGTATGCAATCTCCTCTTCGCCATCCAACCTTGTAGATACCTACTAAACTGTGTAGTCTTTAGCAAAAGCTTTTTGTTGTATGAGGAGTGCTTTTTCTTTGGAGGCATCAATAACTTTTAGGTTGTCGATGGCCTTCTGCATCTTTTCTTAGCATTCATCGTACCTTTTCTTGTGTTCCACTTGCTCTAAGTAGCTTTCGATGTAGTTCGCTGATTCTTTACTCTGTTAAAGCTAAACGTCTATTTACTACCAGTAGAGGTCGTGGTATTTAATAAACGAGTAACTAAGCAAGGCGTTCATTCTTTCTTGCAGGTTGACTTTTTCTTTCACTCTGCCACTCTAGAGGTCACTCGCGTCTCTCAT
>PWHM01000083.1 GCA_003554915.1 Candidatus Nealsoniibacteriota bacterium | reverse complement strand
CGCCGCCTGCTCTCCTCTGCGTTTTCCCTTGGCCACCCCTTTTCCGAAAAGAGCTGATCCGGAATTCTTCATAATCGCCTTAACGTCGGCAAAGTCTATACTGATTATGCCGGGCAAAACGATAAGGTCGGAAATACCCTGAACGGCTTGGCGTAAAATCTCGTCACAGTGCCAAAAAGCTTCGGAAAGAGTGACGTTTTTGTCCAGAGTGGTGAGAAGCTTGTCGTTGGCAATCGGAATCAAAGTGTCCACTTTTCCCTTCACTTTTTCAAGTCCTTCCCGGGCGATTTTTTCTCTTTCTTTTCCTTCGAAAGAAAAAGGCATGGTTACAACGGCAATGGTCAATGCTCCCGTTTCCTTGGCAATTTGAGAGACTATCGGAAGGGCTCCGGTTCCCGTTCCTCCACCCAGTCCGCAGGTGAGAAAAATCATATCCGAACCTTCCAGGGCTTTTTTAATTTCACTTTCGTTTTCCTTGGCCGCCTTCTTTCCTATTTCGGGATTCATTCCCGCTCCCAAGCCCTCGGTTAGTTTTTTACCTATTCTTATCTTCTTATCCGCCTCCGTTTTTTCCAAATCTTGATAATCGGCATTCAGGGCGATGAGTTCTATCCCCTTGATATTGCAACTCATCATCCTGGTGATGGCATTCCCTCCTGATCCTCCTATACCGACCACTTTTATTTTCGGCAATTGGTTTTTCATATTTTTTTAGTGGTTAAATCCAACGGGAGTCAAAACTCCTTTTGGATTACGGTATGAATATTCTAAATATCTTTTTAATTTTTCTGCCCAGTCCTCCGCCGAGATTGAAATCAAAAAGCCCTCTTCCTTCTTCTTTTTCCAAACCGAGCTTTACCAGCCCGCAAACCACCGAAAGGGAAGGATCTTCCTGGGAAGGATAAAAATCGGTGGGAGCTCCTACTTTGACCGGCAGTTCGGTTTTGTTTTTAACGAAACGAGTCAGGTGCTCCAACTTGGCTCCTCCGCCGGTAAGAACGATTCCGGCCGGCAAAAGACCGGACCGGCCAATCTCTTCCAGCTCTTTGTCGACAAGCTCGAATATTTCTTCAACTCGCGCTTTGGCGATTTCTTTCAATTCTTTTTCCTTGAAGGTCACTTCTTCACCTCCGGGAGCGTCAATCGCCTTTCTTCTGCTCGTAGCTTCTCCCAATATGTGGGAGCCCATCTTTTCAAGAATTTTTTCCGCCGCATCAATGCTTATCCTGAGACCGATGGCGATATCGTTTCTTATATTGTTCACTCCTATCGGTAAAACGGCGGTGTGAATCATTTCACCCTCTTCGAAAACGGCTACGGAAGTGGTGGCCGCCCCCAAATCGACGACCGCTACTCCCAATTCTTTTTCCTGGTCGTCGAGAACCGTTTTTGCGCTCGCCGACGGATCCAAAAACATATCCCCGACTTCCAGGCCGGCTTCGATAACCGCTTCGGAAGTGTTATCTATATAAGGAGTAAAACCCCCGACGGCCAAAATCTTGGCTTCCAGTCTTATTCCCTGAAGTCCGAGGGGTTCACTTATCCCGGACTGGTCGTCAACTATGTATTCCTGGGGAATTACTTCTATTATTTCTTTATTCGAAGGTATTGAAAAAGTTTTGGCCGCTTCTATCACTCTTTCCAAGTCTTGCTCGGAAATTTTCTGGTCCGCTCTGGAGACTGAAACCAGCCCTTCCGAAGAAAGACAAAAAATATGGCTTCCGTTTATATTGACGTAAGCGGAAGTTATCTCTCTTCCGGCCTCTCTCTCCGCTTGTTTTAATGTTTCCGAAATCACCTCGGCAACTTTCTTTCTTTTATTTATCACCCCTTTCCGAACCCCCTCGGAAAGACTGATTCCCCGCCCCAAAACTTCAAAACCCCGTCCGTCGGGCTTCTGTTTGGCAACTAAAAACTTGGTAGCATAGGAACCGATATCGAGTCCGGCGATGATGGGGTTTTTGCTCATTGGTTTTTCAGTTTAAAAAGACTTACTACAGTCAGTTTAACTTTTTTAATGATTTTTTTCAACCGGAAAGATATTTCTTTTCCAGTCTTTTCATTTCCTTTTTTTCGGTATCGTTTCGGTGGTCGTAACCGAAAAGATGAAGAATGCCATGGATTAAAACTTTCCGTAATTCTTCTTCAAAAGAGAGGCCCGCTTTCCGTGCATTATTTTCAACTACCCGAGGACAAATTAAAATCTCTCCCAAAAGGGGAGAGTCCGCTTCAAAGGAAAGAACGTCGGTCGGTCCCTTCTTTTTTCTGTAGTGCTCATTCAGCTTAGTCATTTCCTTTGTAGATAAAAAAGCGACGGAAAGAGTTTCGTCCGAACCTCTTTCCGCCAAAACTCTTTCAGCTGAACTTTTCAGTTCATCAATAGGCAATTCGTAATCCGTTCGGTTATTGATTTCAACCATTAAATTTCACCCAATTTTCTTTTTCTCTTGTATTCCTCTTTAAGTTCTTTTTTCCTCAGCGCCTTCTTCTTTTTAGCACTTTCGTTCAAGGGTTTCTCGTAAAACCTTCTGTTTCTCGCTTCGTTTATTATTCCCGATTTACGAATCTCCCTGTTAAAGCGGTGAACCACTCTCGAGTTATTTTCGTTTGATCTTCTTTTTACTACTAATGGCATATTTTGCAGTTAACTTAGATTGATTATTAATTATGGAAGTTTTTCGGACGTGATGAATTATGTACCAATTCAATCTCTGTGTCAATAGCGATTAAGGCATTCCGGGAACGTCTCTTTCTTCTTTCGCTTTCCAACCACCCAAAAGATGATAGTGAAGATGGAATATTTCCTGGCCTCCTTCCTCACCCACGTTGACGGCTACCTTGTATCCTTTGTCCTTTATATTTTTTTCTTCGGCACTTTCTTT
>PWHM01000122.1 GCA_003554915.1 Candidatus Nealsoniibacteriota bacterium | reverse complement strand
TTTGCTTTTGTTTATATGGGGCATCAAAATTTTGTAGCCTTTGTTTTCCAATTCACCCAGCAGTATTTTGACTTTGTCATCCTTCTTTTTATTATTGAGTGATGCCACAAAAAATTCAAGTGGGTAGTACACTTTCAACCATTGAGTCCAGTAGGCAATTTGACTATAAACTACAGCATGAGATTTGTTGAAACCATAACTACCAAAGTGAATCATCATGTTGAAAACTCTTTCAGCTATTTCCTTTGGTATGTCATTATTTTCAACACAGCCTTTAACAAACCTTTTGTGTTCTTCTTCCATAGCTTGAACACCATGAGCTTTTGCTACCTTCTTCCTCATAGCATCTACATCCTTAGCTGGAAAGCCAGCCATCTCCCTGAATATTTTCATAACTTGTTCCTGATACACAATTAAACCATAAGTTGGTTTAGTTATTTCATCAAAAATAGGGTGGATTTTTTCAATTGGCTCTTTCCCCCTTCTTCTATCAATGAAATCATGTGTCATTCCAGACCTCATACCACCAGGTCTATACAAAGCATTCATACTGACTACATCTTCAAAGTTTTCAACCAGCATTGCCTTTAAGGTATCAGACATACCTACAGAATTGAACTGAAAAATCCCTTTGGTATCCCCACTATTGAAGGCATCCAGGACATTGTCATCATTATAATCCACATTCACAAGCATCTCCCTGGTCATTTGTACTTCTTCTTTGTCCTCAGGGAATGGCATGCTGATGTTGTATTTTTCAAAGTCCTCTTCTGTTAATTGGATTTGGTCAAGGGTGTCTTTGACTACTGATAAGGTGTTCAATCCTAAAATATCAAGCTTCAAAAAGCCCACTTTTTCAATTTCATCACCATCCAAAGCAGTTACAACATTGCCATCCATTCCCCCTCTTTTCTCTATAGGCATAACTTCAGTCAACTCAACAGGTGAGATAACCACCCCAGCAGCATGGGTGCCAGATTGTCTTTTTCTTCCTTCTAAATTTTTACAGTGCTTTGAAATCTTTGGGTATTTTTTGCTGAATTTTTTTGCCTCATCAAACTCTGTAAAAGTGTCCTCTATAGTTTGTGAAAATCTGGCATCACCACCAGACCTCTGAATGACTAAGTTTGAAACTTTATCCACTTCATTTTTTGGGATGTCAAAAACTCTGCTCACATCCCTCAAAACTTGCTTACCTTTCATGGTTCCATAAGTCCCAATATCACAAGCATTTTTTCTGCCATATTTCTCATATAAATATTCTTTGATTTCTTCCCTCCTGGTGTCTTCAAAATCCATATCTATATCAGGTTCAGTTATTCTATCTGGACTGATAAACCTTTCAAAAATCAGGTCATATTTGAGTGGGTCTGGAGTAGTGATATCTAACAGGCAACAAACTAATGAGCTGGCTGAGCTCCCTCTACCAGTGCCATACATGATATTTTTTGGTTTTATGCAGTTGTGATATAAGTCATAAACCACCAAAAAATACCTCTGAAAATTAAGCTCCTTGATAAATTTCAGTTCATATTCTAATCTTTCCTGATATTTTGGCAAGCCCTTCTTATCCAACATGCCCTTCTTTTCCCAACCTTTTTCAATTAATTCCAACAGCTTTTCATATTCATCTTCATCAGTCCTTAGCTCTGGAAATGGCCTGGGCACAAACTTTTCTTTTTCTTGGTATTCTACATTACACTTTTCACTTAGTCTTACAGTTTCAGTTACAGCTCTTTCCACATCCTTTTCATCCAAATCAGGGTGATTTTTCAGCATCAGGTTGAACATCTCTTCACCAGTCATAAGGTGGAAACAATCATCATCAAATTCCCACATTTTTCCTCCACTATTAACTCCCAGCAATACTTTGTGTGATTCCTGTTGCTCTTTCAAGTAATGGGCATCAGCAGTTGCTACTACTGGGATGTTAAGTTTTTTGCCTATCTCTACCAGTTTGGGGTTGATGATTTTTTGTTCATGGATGGCACAGGGTTGAATTTCCAGGTAAAAATCTTCAAACATCTGGTCAAATTTTTCAGCTTGCCTGATAGCCAAATCCATCTTATTGCTGAAAACTAACTGCCCTATTGGCCCAGCCATGCATCCAGATAACCAGACAATATCACCCTTGTATTTCTCCAACCATTCCTTACAAATTCTTGGCTTGTAATAAAAGCCCTCAACAGATGCTTTGGATGATATTTTGAACAGGTTTTTCAAGCCCCTGCTATTCTTAGCTATGGCAGTGAGGTGGTATCTTTTTTCTTTTTCTCCCTTTTTTCTATTTTTCCTGAAATTGATATCTTTCACCAAATAAAATTCATTGCCAATCAAAGGGTTGATGCCCCTCTTTTGACACTCCTTATAGAGCTTGTAAAAGCCACCCATAACTCCATGGTCAGTCATAGCTATAGCAGGCTGGTTATTTTCAACAGCAAAGTCAACCAATTCTTCTATTGAAATCATCCCATCCAATAAAGAATATTCAGTATGATTATGCAGATTAACAAACTCCAACTTTCAAGCCCTCCTTTTCTAGCACTTCTGAAAGCGAATTGACTCTAACCACATTTTCAGCCAATTCTCCCTGGTTATATGGTTTATTGACTAAATATACAGTACAAGCTTTTGCAACCTTGTTAGCATTGTCTTTGTTGTCCTCTACAAAGAATTTCACATTATTGGTTCCAAATTCTCTGATTAATCTATTCAGCTTGTCTTCATCCCAAAGTATGGCATCATGAGTCAAATTATTCTTTTCCAACCATTCTTGGGTATCAGCAAAAATCCTTTTATACTTCTTATATGGCCTGGCTGATAGCAAAACAATTTTATAATTGTTTTCAGCCAAAATTCTCAAAAAATCCTGTGCACCATCTAACACAGGGA
>PWHM01000074.1 GCA_003554915.1 Candidatus Nealsoniibacteriota bacterium | reverse complement strand
TTATCAGAATAAGAGTTATAAAACGCTTCCAGGGAAGAATATCCATTCCAGGGCTGTTCTGCTAAATTCCAGGTTAACTGGCTTGGATAGTGAAGCGTCATTTGAGCAAAGTTCATACCGCCGCCTGTAGCTTCATCAAATGGCACAATAAAGATGTGCTCCGGGCTCTGAACATTTGCCGGGCCAAAGAGGCTTTCAAATGAAGGATCCAGATCATACATTCCTGAATTGATCACCTCATCTGCGGCTTCAATAGCTTCCTGCCAGTACGGGGTTCCGGTGCCGGGCGTGTATGGGTATTCACGTGTATAGACCTCACCATTAAGGTAAACTCTGGCCAGTAAGGCCCAGGCTGCACCTGATGTAATGCGGCTATAACCGGCTGTAGGAGTCAGGTCAGGAATCGATTCGAGTATTTCATTAACAACGAAATCAAATACTGCAGGCCTGTCAACCTGTGGTGAGTCAACACCGGGTGTAGTAATAATTTTGATCCGTCCAAACATATCCATGAGTCTCCAGTAGTAATAAGCTCTCAGGGTTCTCAATTGAGCTGTCTGGTTTTCATCCATGTTACCGTTGGCCAGAAGATCATTAACCTGGCTCACACCACCGTAGTTATTGCTCCAGGCATTATTCAAACCGGGGTTTGTTGGCCTGAAGTCGTGACGGTGCATATTCAGCCAAATCCCACCGTCAAACCAGTCACCACCCTTCTGGGTAATCACTACCTGATCAGTAGAAACTTCCGAAACTGTAAAATAGCTTTCGTGTGCTGCTGTACCATTTAACAGGGTAGTGAAAGCTGCACCCATACCATCACTTGGGACGGGTATATTTGTATTAGTGCTTTCTCCGAATCCCGGGTTATTGGGGGTAAAATTATCAGTAAAACCGGAATTCAAAGACTCATTCAAATCTGTGCACGAGAAGGCCACAAAAACGAGCGCGAGTATAAATGTAATCTTAGTTAAGTATCTCATATTTATTCTCTTTTAATTAAAATCCAACATTAATGCCGAATGTGAAGGTTCTTGCAGTGAAATAATTATTTCTTCTGTCAATACCGGGTGATAGAACGTCCGGCGTTCCACCTACACGGCCTGCATTATCAGATGCTCCAAAATCCTGCAGAACAGGTTCAGGGTCAATACCTGAGTAATTGGTGATCGTGAACGCGTTTTCAATGGTTGCATAAGCTCTCAGTCTTCTGATGTTATTCAAACCTGACACATCAAAGTTATAACCAAGAGTTACGTTGTCCAGTTTCACAAAATCAGCTTTTTCAACATAGAGTGAGCTGAATTGAGACACCGTTAAACCATCAACAGCTTTATCTGTGATAACCCTGTTATAAGAGTTGATAGCCCCCGGATCAATTGGCTCATAGAAAGCTCTGTATGTGTTCACCAGACTATGACCGAATGCTCCTCTGAAGAAGAAATTCAGATCCCAATTTCTGTAGTTCATTTGGTTCGTCCAGCCAAGAGTAAAGTCAGGAAACCCATTGCCCAACACCTGGAAATCACCATCTTCAGCAAGAGCAGATCCTTGATCTACAATTAATTGTCCGTCACCGTTTAAATCCGTCATGATTGGAGCTCCGTTGGCATCCACTTCACCTGAAAAAACAGGACCCCAAATCTGGCCAATTCTTTCACCTTCAGCAACCCGAATCATATTAGTAGCATTCTGCCCGGGAGAACCAAGGTTGGCACGCATCTGCTGTGAAGTCAAAAATTCCTTCAGCTCGGTACGATATGTATCAAATACCAATCCGGTATTCCAGAAGAAATCTGCGCTTTGGACAGCATCGTAGTTAACCAGGAATTCCAAACCTTGTGTTTGGAGTCTACCTGCATTTTGGAATTGGCTCCCTGATGGAAACTGATCGGTAGGTACTGCAACTTCAAGGATGAAGTCTTTGATATCTCTGGTGTAGACGTCCAAAGATCCTGTTAACCTGTCATTTAAAAATCCGTAATCAATACCGAGGTTAATTTCAGTTTTCTCTTCCCACCTGAGGTCAAGATTAGCATCCCGAACTCTGGATACGGTTCCGCCACCGGCAAACGAGTAATTGTATTGATCCTGAGCTAAACCGTTAGGGCCCGGAAGTGCACCTGTTACTCCGTAACCTAATCTAACTTTTAACTGGCTGATGGCATCTACATCCCAATAGCGGGCAATATCAGCTCCTATACTGGCAGCAGGGAAAGTACCCCATTGATTGTTAGGGCCAAGCTTTGTTGAACCTTCATGCCTTAATGAAGCACTCATAAAAACTCCATTGTCATAGGTTACATTTACACGGCCAAAGAATGCAATAATTCTTTCATTTGGTGTAGCAAAGCTTTCCACAACAACATTACCTGCATTGCCAAGTACCCGGTCACCGGATAGCCCGATATCGTAGTATCCATTAACATCTGTAGGAAGATTACCCAGTTCGAGTGTTAAACCTTCTGTAAACTGTTCCTGGAAAGAGTATCCAGCGGTTGTTGTCACATCAAGTCTGTCTATGAATGATCCACGGTATGTACCGTATGCTTCAAAAAGTGTGAAATCACTGTCCTGAAAATATCTTCTGGCAAGGCCATTACGATTCAGGCCCCTGAAGAATGAGCTGCTTGGATAATACTCGCCATTTGTTAATGAATTAAACTGTCTTGCATAATTCGCTGTCACTGCAAGATCACTAAAAATGTCGAAGGTACCTTGTAAGTTAAAGTTTATGCTTTTGCTCTCTCCTTCATTCACATTTTGATCTACGATGGAAGAAGGATTAAAATTGTCAAAAAGAATTGCCTGGTAGTACTCACCTGTATCAAAAAATACCGGAGCTGTAGGATTAAACAGTACAGCATACCGCAACGCTTCTTCAAAAGAGTTGTCTCTTT
>PWHM01000062.1 GCA_003554915.1 Candidatus Nealsoniibacteriota bacterium | reverse complement strand
TTTCCCTCGAAAACCCTGCCCGTTGATCCTTGGGTGCAATCGACGGTAACGGTTTCTCCCGTCTCGAGCTTGTCGGTAGCATTTTCCGTCCCTACTATATTGGGAATTCCGAGTTCACGACCTACAATAGCAGCATGACAGTTATTAACCATTACGGGCGTTCCCTTATCGGTCAAAACCGTATAATTATGATTATCTTCAACTTCAATGTTGTAAACTCTCTTCTCGCCCAGAGATTCCCGGCTTTTCACTCTCGACATTTTCAAAGGTGATTTTACAATTTTAGTTAATTCATGGTTTTCGGGAGCACCCTTAATCATCGGAATAAGATTCCTTTCAATTTTCTCAGCGTCGATAAGTAAATTCTTTTTTACGTAAGGCTTAACTCTCCCTTTGTAATTAACTCTTTCTATTATGTCTCCCAACAATTGACCAGCGGCAAACAGCCTTGTTCCTATGTCTTCTCTTTTGTAGTCTCCTTTAACTCTGGAGGTGTATTTGAAGATTTTTTCCACCCCGTCGACCAATTGAATATTATCAATATCTCTGTTATTAGTCGTTTGAAAATTAATTCCCTCTCTCAAGCAAGCTGAAATCACCGCTTCACTTGCTTTTTCTTTGGAGCAAAATACCTGGATTCTGTTTCCACTTTCATTATAGGTTCCATCCCCGTCCACCATACCGGCTAAAAAACTAAGAACAAACTCCTGGTTTCCTCTTAAAAGAAGTTGGGATACTCTTTCCTGTTTTTCCTTAAAATCCCTGATTATCTCCCTCTTTGAGCACTTCAAAGAAATTGCTCTCTCCCCTTTAATTTTTCTTCCCTTTATGGTTCCGCCTCCGGGTTTCTTTTCTACCTGAGTAAGGTCATAATCGTACTCTTTTTTGAAACAATCCTTAACCTTTTGGATGAAATCTTCTTTAGCTTCGGTGGGTTTCTGAATAAAATATAATTGAGTTTTAAGTTTTCCATCATATTTTCTCCAGCTAATATGACCGTCGGAGATTATAGCTCCCAATAAGTATCCCAACTCCTCGGAGAAGTTCGAAGAGTCAAGCCGGGGAATTTTTACGGGATTAATAATTTTTCTTTCTTCTTCACATAACTCTTGGATTTCCTTAGTAATTAACTGTCTATTTTCAAAGGTTAAAAATTCATGATCGGGAGTAACTTCTAACATATTTTTTCCGGTTCCCTTTTGGGAAACGCTCACTCGCGTTACCTCCGCCTCTCTTTCCATTCCATCGACCACCCGCTTCCACTCTATTTCTAACGTTTCCCTGTTCAGGGAAGGAACTTTGAATTCTTCTCCCTTCCGGACCTGCTTCACCAGCTTTTCTATGGGAAGTGCTCCTCCGTCGGTTAAAACCTTCGTTCCACCGGCAAAACAGGTCTTTCCCCCTTCATCTGTGACTATGGCGGAGGCGATTCTCATAATGGAAACCCAGTCCGGGTCGGTCATTCCGGTCACAAGCACGTCTCCCTCTTCAAACTTGTCCATTTCGGAAACGTCTTTCAAAACCTTCACTTTTCCCTGACCTATCTTCTCCCCTACGGCAATTCCGGTGACCAGTGGAGTTTTGTCGGTATTTACCCTGTACTCCTTGTAGGTTTGTTTCTCGTCGGGGGCGTGAACCGTTTCCGGTCTGGATTGAACTATGAAAAGCTCATCGGTTTCGCCGTCTTTTGCCCATTCGATATCTTGAGGTTTTCCGTAGTGATCCTCAATTATGGTCGCCCATTTGGCCAGGGTTTGAATCTCATCGTCATCAAGAGAAAACTCGAGTTGCTTTTTCCCGTCAACCTTTTCTTCCTTGAGGCCGCCTCTTTTTTTATAGACGTATTTTTTAGTTTTTCTACCCAAGTCCTTCCTGATTATCGGATTTTTTCCCTCTTTATCTATAGAAGGTTTAAAGACGTAAAACTCATCGGGAGTAATTCCCCCTTGAACGATCATTTCTCCGAGTCCCCAAATGGAGTTTATTAAAACTATGTTGTCAAATCCGGTTTCGGTGTCTATGGTAAACATAACCCCCGAAGAGGCCTTGTCCGAGCGAACCATCTTTTGAACACCGACCGAAACGGCGAATTCCAGGTGGTTTACGTTTTTCTCTTCTCTATAAGAAATAACTCTGTCGTTGAAGGCGGAGGCGAAACAATCCTTAATTTTTTGGAAAATATTTTTCTTGCCGGAGACATTCAGAAAGGTCTCGAATTGTCCGGCAAAAGAAGCGTCCGGAGCATCCTCACAGACCGCAGAAGACCTGATTGCCACGTCAACACCCTTCTTACCGTATTTTTTACACATGTCTCCGTAAGCGGAGATTATATCGTTTTCGAGCTCTTCGGAAAAATCTCCCCCCATGATTAGTTTTCTGGCCTTTTTGCCCGCTTTTTGCAAGCTTTTTATATCAGTCGGATCCATCTCTTCTATTATTTCTTCCAAATCGTCCATCAATTCGTTTTCTTTTATATATTTCCAATAACCGGTTGACGTGACGGCAAAACCTCCGGGAACCGCTACGCCTTTGGGGGTAAGTTCTGTTATCATTTCTCCCAAGGAAGCGTTTTTACCCCCGACCAGATTAACGTCTTCGGAAGTGGCTTCCAAGAGAGTTATGACGTTTTTATCCTTTTTATCCATATTTTTTTGTGTTTTAACCCCCCAAAATATTCGACAAGGGAGGGATGATTTGTTTTTTTCGAGAAGCGACACCTCTTAAAATCGTCGGATTTTCTTTTATTTTCATTTCAAAAGCTTTATTTGCCAATTCCTTTTCCTTGTCGGAAGGAACATAAAGCCGGGTGTCTTTTTTAATTATATCTATGACTCCGAAAAATAGAAAGTCGAGCTGCTTTTCCTTCTTTACCTCTTTTAGTTTTTCAATTATCTCCGTCTTTTTACCTTCGAAAAAGTCGGTAGTGGCCACCTCGGCTACTCCCACGCCCACTTTTTTTTCACCCATTTCAAAATCCTTGTAGTCGGCTTCTATAACCTCCTTTAAGCTTTTGTCGGAAAGATCAGATTTGGCCTTGAACATCTCTTCGGCCAATTCGTCGATATCCGTGTCCGTGGCTTCGGCCAGTTTTCGGGCGTAAATTTTATCCTCCTCGGTCGTCGTCGGCGAATTGAATTTCAAAGTATCGGAAACTATCCCGGCCAAAAGCAAAAAGGACTCTTTTTCATCCAGCTTCAACCCCCTCTCGTCGGCGATCTTCATAATTATGCCGGAAGTACTCCCCAACGGTTCGTTTCTGAAAAAGATGGGGCTGTCGGTGGATATTCCCAGCTTGTGGTGGTCAATAACCCCGACTACGTTTTTTACTCCTGCGGGCCGCTGCCCTTCTTCATTGTGATCAACCAAAAAAACGTCTTTGCCTTTTAGCTCCTTTTTTTCGGGTAGATCCATCCCGGCTTTTTCAAAAATAAGCTCGGTTTCCTTGTTTGGCTCTCCAAAAACAGCCGGGGAAGCGGGTTTGTCCATTTTGCTTAAAAGTCCGCTCCAAACAACGGCGGAAACCACGGTGTCGGTATCCGGATTTTTGTGTCCCGTCACTATTATTTTTTCACTCATCTTGTTTTTGTTTTAGTGCTTGTAAGGGTTTTGCCGCTCTTTTGGGATCGGAGTAATTCGGTATTCCGTTTTTTTCCAAATAAGCAATCGCCTCTTTGGTTTCTTTTCCCGCTCCCATAAAAACGGTGGCGATCGGTTTTTTAAATTCTTTTTTCAGTTTAACAATCCTTTTTGCATTTTCCAACGGGTCGGTCATTATTTGAAGTGTTTGAATTACTACCAGCGCGGAAATGTTTTCTTGGGAGATAACCCCCCGGCAAGCTGATTCGTACCTGTCCGGAAGGGCGTCGCCCACTATATCCAAAGGGTTTCCTTTCGAGTAGTCGGGATGCATATCTTCTTTTATTTTCCTGATCGTCTCCTCGGAAAGATCGGGAAGGGTCAAGTTTTGATTATAAAGAGCGTCGGTCAGTAAAACTCCGGCTCCGCCTCCGTTGGTTACCACTCCCACTTCGTCAACCGATCCCGATTGCCAGGCCAAAAGCTTGGCAACGTCAAACATTTCCTCCAATGAATCAACTTCAAAAACTCCCGCCTGGCGCAAAGCGGCGGAGAATACTTCGTATCGTCCGGCCAAGGAGCCGGTATGAGAAGAGATCGCTTTTTTTGATTTTTCCGTTTTGCCTCCTTTTATGGCCACCACCGGCGTTTTTACCTCTTCTAAAACTCTCAAAAACTCCCTGCCGTCTTCGATTCCTTCAATGTAAAGCATTATCACTTCGGTGTTCGGATCCTCGTCAGCTACCCGAACGTAATCGACAAGAGATAATCCGGCGGCGTTTCCGACCGATACTATCAGAGAAAAACCGTAATTTTGATTTTTTGATCCGTCAACTATGGAGTCTATGAGAGCTCCGGATTGAGAAATTAAAGAAAGAGTTCCTTCCTTGGGACTACCGGGAGCAAAAGAGGCGTTTAAATTGACCGGAGGCCTTATAATCCCCAAACAATTGGGACCGACCAAGGGAATATCGGCTTTTTCTAATTTTTTGGAAATCTCCTCTTGTCTTTTTTCGCCTTCCTCGTCCGCCTCGGCAAACCCGGCCGATATTATTATAACCGCCCCCACCTGCTTTTCAATGCAATCATCAACCACCTCGGGAGCAATGTTTTTGGGAACGGCGATTATTGCCAAATCGATCTCTTCAGATACATCCGTAACCTTGGAATAAGACTTTTCACCGAAGAGCTCTTCTCGATTGGGATTGATATAAAACAGATCCCGCTTTCCTTCTTGTAAGTTTTCAACCAGCCCCCTACCGACCGACGAAGGTCTTTCGGTAGCTCCGACTACGGCTACGGTTTTGGGATTGAATATCTTCTCAAATTTCATAAAACTATTTTTACGTCACATATGTATACGTCCCGCTCATTAGCGATAACCGGATTGAAATCCAATTCCCGGACCTCTTCTTCAAAAGCGAGCCGGGAAGTTTTCACCAAAAGATCAACCAGCTTTTCTTTATCCACCTCGGGACCACCCCTAAAGCCGTCCAAAAGCTTTTTTCCCTTAATTTCCTCAATCATTTCTTTTGCCTTATCCACCTTAAAAGGAGCAACTCTGAAGCTGACGTCTTTGAAAATCTCAACCATAATTCCGCCGGTGCCGAGCATGACCACCGGTCCGAAGGAAGGGTCTTTTTTGGCACCGACTATGAGCTCCACTCCGTCGATCTGCTTTTGAATTATTATTCCTTCAATGTCTTCAATTCCGGATAACTTTTCAAAAGCTTCTCCGAGCTCCTCTTCATTTTTGATATCGACAATCACTCCGCCAAGCTCCGTTCTGTGAAGATGCTTGTCGGAGGATATTTTGGCTACGACCGGAAAACCCATGGATTTTCCCTTTTCAACCGCTTCCTTTTTGCTTTGAACCAAAAAAGTCTCCGGTCTCTTTAAGCCGTGCTTTTCTAAAAGCTCTTCTCTTTTTTTGTATCCGAGAATCATTTATTTTGGTAATCCCCCCTATTTCTACACCCCTCGGGTGTAGAAATGGGGGTTTTTCACTTTTTGCTGATGTAATTAGCGAAGTCGACGAGTCTTTTGGCGTAGCCCCACTCGTTGTCATACCAACTTATTACTTTAACCGTATTGCCGACCACCTTGGTCATTTCGGCGTCAACGACGGAGGAATGGGGATTCTTAATGAAGTCGGTAGAGACCAAGGGTCTTTCTTCGACATCGAAGATATCTTTCATTTCTTCCGACTCAGCCGCCTTGCGGAAAGCGTTGTTTATTCCTTCCACGTTTGCTGGTCCGTCCAAAACAGCCACCAAGTCAACCAAAGAAACTGTCGGAATGGGAACCCTGACGGCCATTCCGTCCAATTTCCCCGCCATTTCCGGAATCACTTTCGAAATGGCTTTGGCCGCTCCGGTGGTCGTCGGAACTATGTTTTCAGCCGCCGCCCTGCATCTTCTCAAATCCTTTTGGCCGGGTCCGTCAAGTAAATTTTGACTGACCGTATAGCTATGAATCGTAGTCATAATTCCCTCCTTCAATCCGAAGTTTTGATTTAGCACTTTCACTACGGGAGCCAAGGCATTGGTTGTGCAAGACCCCATATCAACAATTTTCTCACCGTCATAACTGTCTTCATTTACACCCGGGACGTAGGAAGGAATCTTTTTCGGATCCTTGGACGGAGCGGAAATTATCACCTTTTCGGCGCCCGCTTTCAAGTGCCCGCTGGCTCCTTCGAAGTCCCTGAAAGCTCCGGTGCACTCCAGCAGAATATCGATATCCAGCTCTTCCCAAGGTAGGTCACTCGGATTCTTTTTGCTTAGCAGTTTAACTTCCGTGTCATCGACTATTAAATTGCCGGATTTCAGTTTTCCGGGAAATTTTCCGTAAACCGTGTCATTTTTAAGTAGATGCAAGAGGGTTTCCGGCTCTGCCAAATCGTTGACGGCAACAAGGGAAAGCTCGGGATAGTCGTCAATAATGTTTTTAAAAACAGCCCGGCCTATTCGACCGAAACCATTGAGTGCAACTTTAATCATATGTTATCTGTTTTTAATTAGTAAGTATCTGTGTTGTTGGTTTAAAAGGACCTCCTCTCTTACCCGGCGGTGAAGGATGTCACTTTTAAAAAGTCCTTTCTTGGCCGTGAGGGATTGCTGCTTGAAAAGGCTATCCTACCTGTTATCTGTCGCCTGCCTACCGGCAGGCAGGGAAGATTTGAGGTGTGGTCTTTCAAGACAGCAACCCGAACTAATTTATTTCTAAAAGTTTTGAAATCTTCTTCTTATCGAAGCCGACCACTACGTCTTCACCTATTTCAGTCACCGGAACACCCATTTGACCGGTCTTTTCCTTCATCTCTTTCAAGGCCTCTTCGTCTTCGGCTACGTTAACCTCTTCGAACTCAACGTCATTTTTCTCAAAAAACTTTTTAAGTGCCACGCAATAAGTGCAAGTCGGCGTCGAATATAGTTTTACTTTGGTATCGGCCATAAATTTTTCTTTCCTCTTTTTTTGGAGGAAAGTTATTATTTTCATTGTTTAAGTTTATTATAAAAGCCGGCTCATAGCAAGGCTTCCAAGTTAAAGAATGTGCCTTTTAAAAAGATTCCTCTGATCTATCTTTCCCAGGGATCCTTTACTGCATTCTTTTTCACTGAAGTATTCCGTTTTGTCCTTGCCCTTCCCCTTGATCAAAAGAGGAATATCTTCCGGGCAGTGACTTTTCATTACGGAGCAAGTCGAATGATCGGAAGTAACCACTATTTGGTGGGTAAATTCATTGAAGACGGAAAGGTTTTTATCCACCTTTTCAATAAATTCCATCTTGCCCCAAAAATCACCGTCTTCGGCCAAGCTGTCCGTCGCCTTGACGTGGACGAAGACAAAATCATAACTGGACAAAATCGCCTCCCTGGCTTTTTTGAACTTGCCCTCTAAATTCGTAGTCGGCAGTCCGTTCGCACCATCAACTTCCAAAATATCCATTCCCAAAAGCCTTCCGACTTGTTTGTATAAAACCTTGCCGGCAATGCAAGCCGCTTTTTGATTGTACCTGTCTTCAAATGAAGGAAGATCAACGGCTTCGGAAGCTCCCCTGGTTAAGATGTAGTTGGCGGGAAGCTCTCTGTCTTCGTTGAAGGGATGTCTTTCAAGTATCTGATGAGTTTTATCCAAAAATTCATTCAAGGTTTTGGCGGTAAACTCGGCCTCCTCGGAATTATCAAGTGACTTTATTTTCCTGAGTCCTTTTTCACCTTTCCCATAATGGGGGTCTCCATCGGAAATTTTCGGGTTGAGTCCTTCACCCTTCATGGCAATTCCCACTCGGTGCTCTTTGGCCGATTCAACTTGAAAACGAACCCCGTTAATTTCCATTCCGTCAATCCCTTCAATCAGCTTAGTCGGATCTTTCACTCTTCCGGCTCTCCTGTCAATGACTTCTCCGTTTTTTACGGTCCCGAAGTTTCCTCTCAAAGCGATATCACCCTTTTTAAGATCTATTCCCGCTCCGGAAGCGGTTATCAGCCCCCTGGCAATACCCCACTCTTCCGGATCGTATCCGAAAAGTGAAAAGTGTCCCTCTTCCGAAGTGGGAAGAGCTCCCTTGAAGACGGGAAAAAGAAGCCCCAGCTTCCCTTCCTTGGCCCAATTGTCAAGATTGGGAGTCTTCGCTTTCTCCAAAGGGGTTTTGTTTTTGAAGGCCGGAATTTCTTCGTCTCCCAGCCCGTCCAAAACGATGAAAATAGTTTTCATATTTTCTTATTTTATTCGGTTTAATTCTATCATATAAAAATTGGCTTTCAAAATTAAAAGAGTCGCAATTGCTTACGACTCATAGCGAACGTTCTAAAAATCAAACTTACAAATTGAGCTCTTCCCCTATCTCCAAAAGACGGTTGTACTTAACCACCCTTTCGCCTCTGGCCGGTGCTCCCGTTTTTATGAACTCGGACCCGATACCGACGGCAAAATCGGCGATAAAGCTGTCAGTGGTTTCACCCGACCTGTGGGAGACAATTATTTTCCAGTCGTTTTCTTTTGCCAGCTCTGCGGCCTCCAAGCTTTCGGTTATAGTTCCTATCTGGTTTATTTTCAAAATCATTCCGTTGCAAGACTGCTTTCTAAGGGCTTTTTTTATTCTCTTCGGGTTGGTGGCTAAAAGATCGTCACCTATTATTAAAGTATTTTCCAATTTTTGAGAAAGTTTCGCCCAGGACTCAAAATCATTCTCCTCAAGAGGGTCTTCAATGCCGATTACGGGAAACTTCTCCACCAGCTTAAAGTAATAATCAATCAATGCATCGGTTCCCATCTTGCCCATTTTAGTTTTATAAAAAGCACCGTTAAAAAATTCGGTGGCGGCCACGTCCAAAACTATTTCCATATCAGTCACTTTTCCGAGTAAAGACAACACCTCTTCCGGCGTTTCCAACCCGGGAACGAAGCCGCCTTCGTCACCAACGTTAATCCAAGAAGAATTTTGCTTTTTCAGCTCTTCTTTCAACTTATGATAAGCTTCGACCGCCCGGAAAAGATTTTCCTCGAAAGATTTCTCATCCGGAGCGAGCATAAATTCCTGAAAATCAACTCCTCCCCCGGTATGAGAACCACCGTTTATTACGTTAAGAAGCGGCCGGGGCATTTTCGATTCAGTTTCGGCCAAGTCGGAAATATATTCATAAAGCGGCTTTCCTTTGTAAAAGGCACCCGCTTTGGTGACGGCTATGGAAACCCCGAGCATAGCATTAGCTCCCAGTTCGGACTTGTTATCGGTCCCGTCCAACTCACACATCTTTTCATCTATTTCTTTCTGGTCCGTAACCGGAACTCCTTCCAGCTCGGGCGAGATGACGTCTTCAATCTTTTCGACGGCTTTCAAGACACCTTTTCCGGAAAGTCTCTTTTCACCGTCACGCAACTCTACGGCTTCATGTTTTCCGGTGGAAGCCCCGGAGGGCACTCCGGCAATGAATTCGGCTCCCTCCGTTTCAAGATAAACTCTCAAGGTGGGGTTTCCCCGGGAATCCAATATCTCCCGGGCTCTGATGTTTTTTATTTTCATGAATTTGAAAATTAATTTTGGATTATTAATGTTTGGTGGGTAATCGAAGGGATTCTTCGGCTAACGCCTCAGAATGACAAGGGATATAGTCATCCTGAACATTACCCCCTGTCATCCTGAACGAAGTGAAGGATCTCTTCGAATATCTTTAAAAATATTCACAGGGTGAAAAATCAATTCTTTATATAACTATAAGCTGATAAAAGGGCTTTGCATCCTTCTCCCGCGGCTACGACCACTTGCTTGTCCCTTACGTCGGTTACGTCTCCGGCGGCAAACAGCCCTTCCGTAGCGGTTCGGCAAGTCTCGGGGTCAATTTTTATTTCACTGACATCGTTGAGCTCAACCAAACCGTTTAAAAAGTTGGAATTGGGAATCGATCCGATTTCTATGAATACTCCTTCTACTTCCAGCTTGCTTGACTTACCATCGGATAAATTCTCATACTCCAAGCCGGTTACGAAATCATCGCCCATAATTTTTTCGGTTTTAACCTTCGTAAGCAATTCAATATTCTTTCTGTCTTTAACTTTGTCGATCAGATATTCATCTCCCTGCAACCTGTCGCCGATTTCCAGAATAAACACTTTTTTTCCGTAATCGGAAAGCTCCAAGGCACCTTCCAGGCCCGCGTTTCCTCCCCCGACGATGGCTACGTTTTTATCTTGAAAAAGAGCACCGTCGCAAGTGACGCAATAAGAGACTCCTTTGCCGACGAATTCCTCTTCACCGGGAACGTTGAGCGGACGCGGTCTTCTGCCGGTAGTTATAATTACCGCTTCGGACTCGAAGCTTTTCCCTTCCGTAATCACCCGAAAACCGTCTTCCGACTTTTCAAGCCCTTCCACTTCCTCCTGCTTAATTGGAAATTCATAATTTTCCAAATGACTCTTGAAGCTTTCCAACAATTCGGGGCCCTGAATATTTTTTTCACCGGGCCAATTTTCCATCACTCCGGCATTACCCAACTGACCGATAAAATCCTTGGTCAAAAGAAGTCCGTCAAGTTTTTTACGGGCGGCGTATATTCCGGCCGTAATTCCGGCCGGCCCACCACCTATTATTATTAATTCTTTCATATTCATATTTGTTTTTTATTTCAAACTTACAAACTTACCCCTATTTCTACACCCCTGGGGTGTAGAAATGGGGTTATGGGATTCCCGGTCAAGCCGGGAATGACGATGGTTGATGGTTGTGAAATCGGGAATAACGAAGGGGGTGATTACACACACCCGGTGCGTAGAACTCCCCTACGTCATCCTGAGCGTAGCGCCTGCCTGCCGGTAGGCAAGGAAGGATCTCTTTGTATAGATATTTTTTGAAAAGATTCTTCACTTCACTTCGTTTGTTCAGAATGACGGGGAGGAATATTTGTCATTCCCGCAACACTTTACCCTGTCATTCCCGCAACACTTTACCCTGTCATTCCCGCGAAAGCGGGAATCTCTTTGTGCTGCCGGTTTTATGAGATTCCCGATCGGGGTCGGGAATGACGAGACTGATTATGGGATTCCCGGTCAAGCCGGGAATGACGAAAGAGGTGGAGCAGATTAAGCTGCCAACCAGCCTCCGTCGACATTGACTACCGCTCCGGTCATGTAAGAAGAGGCGTCGGAAGCAAGGAAAAGTACCGCTTTGGATACCTCCACCGGCTTTCCGGTTCTCTTCATGGGAAGCTTTTGAATAGCCGCATCCATAGCTGACTCGTCAGCTTTTATCGGGTCGATCATCGGAGTATCTATCATTCCCGGAGCAACGGTGTTTACCCTTATTCCGTGCGGAGCCAAATCAACGGCCATCGCTTCGGTCATTCCGGCTATTCCACCCTTGGAAGCTACATAGTGAACCAGATTGGGAAATCCTATTCCCACTTGCCCCATGGCTACCGAGCCAATGTGAACTATCACTCCTCCACCCTGCTCTTTCATCTCTTTAGCCGCCGCCTGTGAGCAAAGAAAGTATCCCTTCAGATTTATGTCCAAAGTTTTATCCCAATCCTCTTCGGTCATCGAGAAAAAGTTCTGGAAGTCGGCTATGCCGGCATTGTTTACAAGGACGTCCACCGAACCGAATTCGTTTTTAGTGGTCTCAATCAAATTATCCCCCTCTTTTTTTTGAGAAATGTCACACTTTACGGCTATCGCCTCTCCTCCATCCTCTTTTATTTCATCCACCACCCTTCTACAATCGTCTTCATCTATGTCCGAAACCACCACCTTGGCTCCCGCCTTGGCCATAAGCAAGGCGTGGGTTCTTCCCATCCCTTGACGAGCACCGGTTACCACCACCGATTTACCGTCGAGTGAAAATATTTCTTGGGGGTCTTTTACATCTGACATATTTTCAGTCCTTACAAATTATCCCTCCTCAGGTTTTTTGTAAAGACGATTAATTATATTTTTATTTACTATTTTTTAAGACTTTCGGTATCTTTTCTATTAAATCTTCGGCGATAAGAGAAACCCCTTTCTCTTCTACGGCCAAAGCTCCGGCCGCCGCATTCAAATAAGCGGCTCCCGCGGCCGCCTTCAAGCGGTATTCCGTTCGAGCCAGAAGTGCAGCCGAGATACCGGCCAAAGTATCTCCGCAACCACCCGCAGCTAATTCCGGCACCGGAAATTCATTTAAAAACACTCGCTTGCCGTCGGAAATTATGTCCGTAGCTCCCTTCAAGACTATTATCGCTCCCATTTCATCCGCCGAAAGCTTGACTCTTTCCGCCTTTTCTTTTACGGAAAGTCCTTCTAATTTTTTACCGGTCAAAACAAAAAACTCATGGAGATGGGGGGTAAAAACCACCTGATTTTCAAAAGAAAGTTCGTCTTCGTTTTCAAAGGCGTAAATCCCGTCGGCATCGATCACTACGGGAACCGAAACCTTTTCTATATATTTTCTTATCGTTCTTTTGGTCTCTCTTTTTCTTCCCGCGCCATTCCCGATTACGACCGCCAAGTTGCCCCGGGATCTCTCTTTCAGGTTTTCGGTAAGTTTTAAAAGTGACGAGAGGTGGTCATAGGCCAAACTATCCCCCTTTAACGGATAAGTGATCAAGTCGGGCCCGAAACCGGCTACAATGTCGGCTGCTCGTCCCGGAGAAGCGATTTCAACTATATCGGCCCCTCCTCTGAGGGCGGCCAGACCGACCAAAGCCGGGGAGCCACTATAAACCCGGGAGCCACCTATTACCAAAACGGATCCGTAGTCGTATTTTTTAGTTTCTTTTTTTCTTTTTTGAAAAAAATCGGAAAGTACACTTTCGTTTACCTTCTTCATAGTAGGTCTTTAGAATTTATATACTCCTTGATCTCTTTCGCCTTGTCGGATTTCAACCCGTAATAAATGGAAGCTTTCATTATGGAAAGTTCGTCTTCCAAAGAAAAAACTTCTCCTTCCACCAGGCTGCCGTAGACGGTGTGACCTCTTTTTAGCATAATCTCCAAGGCGTTTTTTAAATTTTCGGCCTCATCAAAAAACTTCTTGGATTCGGATGTAAATATTCCCCTGCCGATCATCGAAAAAACCGCTTCGTCACTGAAGGCCTTAACTTTGAATAGCTTTCGAGCTATCTTTTCCGT
>PWHM01000088.1 GCA_003554915.1 Candidatus Nealsoniibacteriota bacterium | reverse complement strand
TGTCTTCGATCTCCTCTTCCTCTCTTGTGCTTTCTTCAGCCGTATCTTCTTTTTCCACATCTCTTTCTTCTTCGCTGACTTTTTCTTCTAAATCCTCTTCAATAGTTTCCGGCTTTTCTCCCTCTTCTCCCAAAACGGTCTCCTCCGCTTCCTCTTCATCTCCTTCCGTTAAGGCAGCCAATTCTTCTTCCACTTCGGAAGCAAAGGCGGGGCGATCTCCTCTTTCGGAGCCGAAAAGCTGAACTACGAAGGTGGCTTCACTTCCTTTATACTCCCCTTCCGCCGTCGCTATTCCGATTTCTTCAAAGCTTTCGCTGATTATATTGTCCCGATGGGTCGGCGATTGCATCCAAGCCTCATCAACTTGATAGGCCTCGGTAAAGTTGACCGCCAAGTTTTCTCCGGCATAGCGGTAGCTGTATCCGACCGCATTGAACCAATGCCAGGGATCAACTCCCTCCGGTGAGGTGTGAGCGAAATACCCTTTCTCGGCCATGTCTTGAGCTTTCAGCTTCGCCGCCTTTTCAAGGGTCGAACTGACCGTAAGAGTATCAAGCTCCGCTTCTTTTCTTCTTATGTTGGTAAGTTCTACCAATTCCTCGGGAGCAATCGAAGCAAGAAGATCTTCAAAGGAAATTCTCCCCAAATGATCGGATAAAAATAAAAACTCTACAAAAAAAACAAGCAGAAAAACGAGAAGAGCACCTCTAAGCTTTAAAGGGCGGGGCTTCTTCTTTTTATCTTCTTCTTTATTTTTTATGGGATTTTCTTCCGAAAGAGGAATCATTGATTTATATTTATATCGATTCGATTATATCAAAGAGTAGGTTTTGTGACAATTTTTAATTTTGCCGGGGAAGATTTTTTACGTATTTCTCGCCTTCGTTCGTTAGCATCCACGCTTTCTTGCCGTTCTTCTTCTTTTTGGCTTCCAGGACCATACCTCTCTTTTTCGCAAGATTAAGTTTGTCGTTTATATTCGAGGGCTTTTTTTCTCTGGCTCTGTAGAGACCTTCTCTGATATCATCAATATTAAAATTTTTCAAGCTGTCGTAATTCTCCAAATAAAAACCAATAATTATTGTCTTGTCAACATCATTGCGGGGTTTCTTTTTTGATATGAACTCTTTTAAAGATAATTTTTTATGATTCAGTTTTGTTTTCTTTTTCGGGGGGACAGCTTCTTCTCCGTCGACTTCCGCTGTTTTTATGAGATTCAACAGAGAGTCCGTTCCGATATAAGATATGAAATATCCCTTCCCCTCCTCTTTCTTTTTCGTTTTCAGTTTTCCCGCTTTTTTCAATTCCACCAGATAGGGACGAACCGTATTATAGTTGACCCCCGTTTCTTTTGATATTCTTTTAGCCACGCTCGGTAGATCACTTTCGTCTATTGCCCCCAACTCTTTTAACATCTCCTTATAAAATAAAAATACCAATATTTTTTCTTTTGAGGTCAGTCGGGTATACTCCTCGGTCGGAATCATGGAGTTGTCGTCGGGGCCTATTTTAATATAAGGAAACAGCGCAGTCGCTATTTTATTTCCCCTTTTCTCTTTGTCCAAATATAAATCTTGTGGTCTTTTAATCGTCATAATCAAAGTCTTACTGCTTTAATTAAAAGATAACACATAATTTACATTATTTCAATATATATTAAGTTAAAAAATAAAAAAATACATAATTTGGATTGTTGTTAATAACATCTGTAAATTATTTTAACTAAAAACTATTTCTAATACATAATTTATTTTAAAAATTCATAGCATATAACAATCCGGTCGTTTTATGTAAGTTATATAATAAACAAAAAAGCCGAGAAAATATCTCGACTTATCTCTCTCCGTATATTAAAAATTATTTAAACTTCTTCGCGTCTATTGAAAGCGTAGTAAGCCGCCGCTATTATTATAAGCATTCCCAGGATGATGAGTAACCAGATCCTCAGTTCTTCATCTTCTTCAACCTCTTCCTCTTCTTCGATGTCTTCATCAACAATCTCTTCCTCTTCTTCTACGGATACTAAGGATACTAAATCTTCTTGGGCGGCTGCAACCGTGTCCGTTGCCACTTTTATTTCCTCTAAGCTGTCCTGCTCGGTCACTCTGTTTTCATCAACTATTTGCTGATATGCTTCCCAGCTCTCCTCAGTGTAGTCGTCTTCTTCCACTTCCACTAATACTTTTTCATATTCAGTGAAAGCCGTCTCCTTTTCCGCTTCTTCTAAAGCGATTTCCATCTCCGTAATATAGGAAGGAGTTGTGGGTTCCTGATATGTAGTAGGTGCATGATAAGCCGGAAGCTCATCCGAAAGGTCAGGTACGGGTATGTTCAGCTCGGGACACATCATCATATTGATCCATCTTTTCGTAGTTCTGTAGACATATCCGGTAGGAGTGTTTTCATTAGGGAGAAGTCCTATATCAACCCATGGCCTTAAAACCTCTTCACTATAGGCCAGTTGGAATCTGTTTACGGCCTCCTTGGTAGATTTTCCGTAGAATCCGTCCACCGGAAGGTCTTCTCCCATAACTACGTTGAGGAAAACTTGAAGCTTCCTTACTTCTTGAGGGTTGTTGCTGGTGCCGTATTTAATAAAGTCGTAAAGGTAGGGCTCACAAGAAATAACCTCATCCTCTTCATCCAATATTTCTCCCCACATAGCGTAGACGGTAATATCTTCAGTTACTTCGGTGTCGGCGGTAAACATATCTCCGGTACCGTCTTGTTTAGTATTCCATTCAACGAAAACATAACCGGCTCTTTCGGGGTCTTCGGGCATTTTATTATCTAAAGATGTGCCTTCTTCCGCTTCTATGTTAAACACATCTCCGTCTTCATGGTTTTCATCAAAGGTTACGTCATATTCTTCAATAACGGGTCTTGTAGGTCTTCTCGGTCTTCGACGTCGAGGCGGAGCTTCTTCTTCCCAAATAGCATAAACCGTTAT
>PWHM01000118.1 GCA_003554915.1 Candidatus Nealsoniibacteriota bacterium | reverse complement strand
TGACAAGAGCCAGTCCTGCTTTACCACGGTGTTGTGGGTCTACAAAAAGGATTGTCTCGGACGCCATAGCTACACCAAGGAAGTTAACAGACTTGACGCCAGCGATAGCGCCTACAACCTTGTCGTCCTTGGAGTATACAAGGAGGCATTTCTTAGCGCAAAGGATATGGGTAGTAATTGATTGTGATATGGCTACAGGGTCGAAAGGTAGTTCTGATGGATCAAGGAAGTCTTTGGCTAGGTGTAATAGTCTACTCATGTCAGAGGGTCGGGCTTCTCTAATCATGTTAAAATATCCCCAAGAACTTCTTGCGTTTAGGTGGTTTGGGTGGGGTTTCCTGCCAGAAAATTGGCCAATCAGGGACAGCCCCTACGTCTTGGAAGAAAGCATCACCAGCTTGTCGCCTTTGTTGGTCACCCTGTGACCTCTTATTGGTGTTCAAACGAATAGTCTCTTGAGCGTGTGAAACACAATTAACCTCTACACTACCAAAGTCACCTTCGGATGGTGTGTTGATTGTGACCTCATTAATAAAACCCCAGAAGCGAGGTTCGGCAGGGGCTACAAACTCTTGTGTTTCTGGGTTAAAGAGGCCACGGAAGATTTGGACTTCACCTTGCTTGACTTGAAAACCACGAATAAGATTGTTGATATTTGGGTTAACCTGAGAGAGTTCTAGTGTCACATCTCGTACAACTAGGTTGCTCACGAGAGGTATCTCACTGATTTGGATAAGACTACCAGCACCAACGAAAGTCCTATTCTGAGAGTTACCCGTTTCTGGATCAATCACAGCAGCCTCTACAGTACCAGAACCAGACCAGTAACCCTCTGTGTATGGGTTACCAGTCGAGATGTTTTTAACCTTAAACCAGATGAAGTCGCGGATCACCAAAGCGTTTTGTTGTAACGCGGTTAGGTTTGATGACTGTACTTGTCTCATATTACTTGTCTACCTTCCCAAGACACACGACTAAACAGGTTGCTTGTCTGTGAAGTTTCAATAGTATCAGGTTCTAGAGTCATAATAACCTTGGGCTTGAAAGTGTCAGCTACAGTCCCGTTGCCTGGTCTTATAGCGGGAACCACAGTCACGACACTGCCTGAAATGCTTGTAATCTGATGAAAACCTACAAAGCCACTTGCATAAGGCACTGACAAATACTCACCCACATTCAAATTGAGTGTAGAATTAAGAGTAAAAGTATTGGGGGTCTGGTCTGTAATAGTTCTACTTCCCGATTGGCCCACTATGCGCACGTCGTATGCTTCAAATTCGCCCATGGAACCTTGTAAACTGTTCAGCTTAGACTCTAAAGCGAGTACTTCATTCAGCTTCAAAGGGATAGTAGTGAAAATAGCAGTCCAGATCGGGGGGCCAATATCCTTAGCTATCGTACGGCCATCGCCCTGTCGTGAATATTCCTGACGAAACTGCAACCGAAAGTTGGTTTGAGATATCAGGTTGTCCACGATTAAATCCTGGAGAGGCATTACAATACTCTCTTCTTTTGAGCTTTTTGAATTGTAGCAACGATGCGGGCGGGTGCCTCGGCGTTCATCCGATTAATCTCTTGCCGGAGTGCGGTGACTTCCTCGCCACTACCTTTGACGTTAATATTGGGGGCATAGGTCACATGAACCGAACCAGAACTGCTCCCCGCAGTCTCAACGCCCAATTGACCACGACTATTCCGCCTTAGGGGCATGATAGCCTCGGGGCCAGCCTCTCCCATCAGGCCGGTGGACCCGCCAGCCATGGGAAAATAAGTGGGTTGGTTTACTATACCACCCGAGGCGTATGCTTGCACTCGCCCTTGGTCGAAAACACCACCTTGGGCAAAGCCAAAAAGACTCGTCAGAGCTGAGCCAGATGAACCGCCTAGGAGCGCACGGAAACCTCTCATGGCGCTCATGCGAGCTAATTCCATGATTACGTTGGCTAGGGCCTGCTTGAAAGCATCAGCACCTTGTTTCGCGGCCATGAACAAATCAGTCATCCTGTTGGCAGCGCGGTCCTGCGCCTCTTCATATTCTACCATTTGCTGAATGAGAAGTTCTCTTTCGGCGTACTCCTGAACAAAGGCATCAATCAGGGCAGCATGACGATTAGCCTCCAACTGGCCGATTTGGTCAACAATCTGGTAATACGCCTCCTTTTGGATGCGCTCTCTTTCACCTAGCCCTAATAATTCTTGACGACGACGCTGCTCTTCTGCCATTTTGGACAACAAGTCCATCATATCGGCTATAGCTTTCGCGCGGCCTCCTGCACCGCCACCATCGGGGTCGTATGGGCTGGTAGGAGTGCGAGGTGTGAAAACGTCGTCAGGGTCAGGGAGATCTTCCATAAGACCTCTTAGTTTCTCAAGCTCCTCGGTGACTAGGCCAAAGCCAGCGCTAGCCAATTGCGCAGCCTGAGAACGAAGTTGACCTGCTCTCCTACCAGACTGATCGGCCAAAGAGGTGAATGAACTTAGGGCCTCGTTAACACTATTAGCAGCATCACCTAAAGCTCTGAAAGGAGCAGTAGGACCTACTGATGGCAAAGCCGATAGACTTCTAAAATTATCCAAAAAACCACTGAGGCCAGCTGTCATGGTTTCAAGCATGACATAAAACCCAGTTATCACGTCTTGAAAGACTGCCTCTATCAGGACACCTAGACGCTGGAAATCCATCACCACGTATCGTGTCACGGCGTCCACCAATGGACGCAAGGCGCTAAGTGCCTCGCCAAAGCCGCCTACAGAGCGTGCTAATTGAGAAAAATAAAACACTCCTTCAGCTAACGCAGCAAACGCCAGCAATGGCAGGATGCGTCTTACAACACTTAACACCAATAATAGGGCTGTTACAAGGCCCCGTGCAGCAGCAGCAGCCGTAAGCAAAGACAAAACCATTCTGCCAGCTACCAATATAGCAAATGCCTGCATGCCAGCTACGATTCTGTCCATATTGTCCG
>PWHM01000045.1 GCA_003554915.1 Candidatus Nealsoniibacteriota bacterium | reverse complement strand
TCATTGGACCGTGTCGGACAGTTTTTTGAGGACGGAGGCTATAGCCAAGGACACAGTCTTCCCTACGCCGGTGATGAATACCCGTTTTTCCTCCCGGAATATGGCGGTGAATGCCAGCAGGCCTTTGCTATTTTAATGACGGGGGGATTCTGGCGGGTGGGGCCCAGTGATGATACCCTAGCAAAAACAGCCGAATATTATTGGAGTGGTGGGGAGGCAGGACGTGACGGCGGGGGCTTGGCACCGGGCTTGGCTGATTTGGTGCCCACCAGCCCCATGGATGAAGCCAACTGGCAACACCTTGTTACCTACGGTATTTCATTCGGGGTGCATGGTGAGAATGATCCGGATGAATGGCCGAACTGTAATCTGGCTGGTGATTTTGATTGTCCGGTTTGGCCGGAACCGCAATCGTTTCACAAGTCAACCATCGACGACCTCTGGCATGCGACCGTTGTTGGGCGCGGGTTGTTTTTCGATGCAGACAATCCGGAAGAGCTGACGGCTTCCTTATTAAACATTTTAAGCGACATCGAGCGCCGTGTCGGTACGGCCACTTCTGTTTCTTCCAACTCCTCAAGACGCGAGACAGGCACACACATATATCAATCCAGATTTAATTCAATGGACTGGAGCGGCGATTTAGTTGCATTTCCGATAAATATATACGATGGTACGATTATGGACCCAATCTGGAGCGCCCAGGACGAATTGGACGACACCGATTGGAGCAATCGGGAAATTTTTACACTGAATAAAAACAAAGGTGAGGGTGTTGAGTTCAGACATACCAATCTTGATGCGCATCAAGAAAGCCTGCTCAATGAAGCCCAGGTCGATTATCTGCGCGGGGACCAGAGTAATGAAATGCAAAACGGCGGGACCTTCCGCACCCGAAACAGCATCCTCGGAGACATAGTACATTCAGAGCCGGTTTATCATAAGGGTGTTGTCTATGTTGGCGCCAATGACGGTATGCTTCATGCCTTTGACGCGGACTCGGGCGAAGAAATAATGGCTTACATCCCCAACCTGGTATTCGAGAATTTGGCGGAACTCACGAAACCCTCTTATACGCATCAATATTACGTCAACAACACACCCCACGTTCGAACGGTTGATGATCGTGACTATCTTGTCGGGGGATTGGGCAAAGGGGGTAAAGGCTATTATTTTCTTGATGTCACAAACGTATCTAATGGCTATTTTTCCCCGGTATTGGATGTGAAATGGGAATATTCAGCGGAAGCCGAAAATGATGATTACTTAGGGTATAGCTATAGCCGGGCATATATCACAAAAACCGAAGCGAAGGGATGGGTGGTAATATTCGGCAACGGCTATAACAGTGTTAAAGGCGACGCGGTACTCTATATACTGGATGCAGAAACCGGCTCACTGTTAAGGAAAATAAAAACAGAAGAGACAGATTGTAACGGGATCCCTGGCGATGTTAGCATAATTGATAAAACCGGGAATGGGTATGCGGATTTTGTTTATGCCGGAGACCTTAAAGGCAATCTTTGGAAGTTTGACATTAGGGGTAGCAGCACGACTGACTGGGGCATAGCGTATCAAAACAACCCGCTTTTTACAGCCAAGGGTTCTGATGGCGAACCCCAGCCCATTACCAGCAGGCCAGCTGTTATAAGGTCCTGTACGAGCGGGCTTGGTGGTGATGTTGTTATTTTTGGTACTGGACGTTATGTCAATGAAGATGATTTTGAGGACTTTTCAACTCAAAGCTTTTACGGTATCTGGGACTGGCAGGAGTTTTGGGAATTGCTCGAAGAAAATGAAACAGCAGGTGATGACAAGTATTTCGGAACTTTACAGGCAGATGACACGCTGTCCAATCTTTCGGGGGAGCTTGCAGATCTGACGCTTCTCAGGCAGGAAGTCATATATGAACCTATACATGAAGGGGTAGAATATATTATTATCACCGACAATGAGATCAATTATTATGATCCGGCGTTCGAAGCTGAAAATGGTGAGCACGTCGGATGGGTTTTTGACCTGCCAAAAATTGGGGAACGTGGCATAGAAGATCCCGTTATCCGGGATGGAGTTCTTTTAGCTGTTGGAACAGCGCCGGTGCCGGATATTTGCCAGGCAGGAGGAAGCTCTGCTTTCTACCAAATAGATGCATGCAGCGGTGGAGCTACAGGTCGCCCGGAATTCGATGTCACCGGGGACGGAAGCGTGGGACGGGATGATGTTATTATAATCGATGATACACCTTATGCACCTTCAGGCATGGCATTCGATACAATTATTTACAGGCCTGTTGCAATCGGTGACAAGGCCTACATTGCCACAACAGACGGGTTTGATGGAAATGGCATGGGCATGGCTGATCCTACAATCAGGAGCGTTCGCCGGATTGGCTACTGGCACGAAATAAACTTTTAAAGACGAAAATACCAGTCTGAGTTATTAAACAAAAACCCATGAAGGGCGCCAAGGAGTAACTTTTTTATGGTGACCTTTCATGGGTTATCATGTTATATAGCTGACATGAATACAGCCTTTCCAAAAAGAAGGAGTTTGCCAAGGTTATGATGCTTGTATGGATCTCAATTTATGACAAAAATCACCGACGACAATAAAGGTTCACTCCGCCATTATCAGTTGATCAAGAGCCTCTACCGGTTGAGCATGGCGGAGAAAAAACGCCCCCCCAGAACGACTGGGTCAAGAGCGACAGGTGTGGCGTAAAGGTGGAAATGCATTTCCAGCGTTCCAACGGCTCACACGGTGGAGGTGTCCTGCGGGTCACCTGGGAACAGGTGCCAAAAACGCTTATTCTGGAAACGAGGCTTGCGGTCTTTAGACCATTACGATCATGCCGGTAAAAATTTACAAATACGGGTTGGGAAAGAATATTGAAGGCCCTGAAAAAGTATTGCCTGAAAAGGTTTTTGAGCAGGTCAGGCTTCAAAACCAGTTTTGGAACGCCCTGGTTG
>PWHM01000068.1 GCA_003554915.1 Candidatus Nealsoniibacteriota bacterium | reverse complement strand
GCGCTATGTGTGATCCGCCTGGTCCTTGTTTTTTGTGACCCCAGTAAAATGGGAAAAATTTTTATCAGGGCAGGCAGGGTTTCAGGGGTAAGCCACAAAAAACTGATGCCTGTTCAGGTAAGTGCGTGGTTAAGTTTCAAATCCGATACTGCCTCTTTGCAGTACAAACCATATAAGCAAAAGCTAAAGATCCCGGCTGCCTGGCTACAGAAAATAACCTACCTGGAAAGAAGTTGCGGTTGGACGTTCACGAATTTATCCAAAAACCTCCTTGATTTTGGAAAATAGTCGCCTGATTTTTGAGGAACTGGTGAATTGACAGTCAGAAGTCAGTTGAATTTTCAGGAGGTATTTTGTTTATTTATTGCATTTTGTTATAATTATGTCAAGCATAAAAAAAATTTTTCAAAGTGGTTTTTGTATCTCTGGCCTTCTGCTTTTTTTTCATACGGAAGCGGTCTTTTTGTTTATGACAGCGCATGACTGCGGCTAGAACTAGGACAGGTCAATTTTCAAAATCAGTGGTCAAACATCTTAAGATACTTTTTATCATAAGGAACTGATTTTCTTGTCAGAAGAAAAACCTGTTCGTTTCCTTTCTTGAGAGTTAAAAGTTAAAGGTAGAAGGTTCCCCCGGTTAAACACACTTAAGCGTGACTGCCGGAGGCAGTGTTTAACTGGGTAAAAAAGTAAAAACAAAGAAATCAAGAGGTTAAATCCGTTATCGCTACGGACATATTAAACTATGCAGATGGTCAATAAAAACAAGGTATTGCCAGAGAAATTTTGACTGACAAGCTCCGTTAAAGAAACCATACAACTTCAGCACCAGGAAAGAAAGACTTGCTGATAACTATTAGACGTTCCTGGTCATTTTCTGCTCCTTTGATCGCCAGACAGGAGGAAATATACTATGTTTGCCGGCCTGAAATATTTTTTTTCTGCTTTAGGGGTGTTGGTGTCCAGAAAAGCAACAATCCTGTTCACCGGGTTTGTTCTGACTCTGGTCATGGCTGTCCTTTTTATATTCCAGCCTTTTTTTTTGAGGCTTATTGAACTGAAAGTCTACGACGCTCAGCTCCGCTCTCTTCCTGAAAAGTCGGCCTTACCGCAGGTAGTTATCGTTGACCTGGACGAGGAAAGCCTTGAAGAGTTCGGGCAATGGCCCTGGCCAAGGTACAGGGTGGCCCTGCTTTTGGAAAAGATCCGCCGGGCCGGGGCGGTGTCCATCGGACTGGATATTGTTTTTGCTGAAGAGGACCGCACCTCTCCAGCGGTCATTCAGGAGCATCTGCAAAGCGAACTGGGTGTGAAAATCGATTTTGAAGGCCTCCCGCCGGGCCTGGAGGACAATGACGCCATTCTGGCCAATGTGCTCGGCCAGGGCCCTTACGTCCTGGGCTACTATCTGGATATGCGCCAGCGGGAACAAACCGGGGATCACCTGCTGCACCCGGTACAAACTGCTCTCGTGGGTTCTGCTGATGCTCCGGCCCTTGACGCCAGTTTATTTCTTGCTTTGGGGGCAACTTCCAATATTGAAATCCTGGCAAAAGCAGCACCCGGGTCCGGATTTATGAATGTAGCCCCTGACCCAGACGGGATAATCCGAAAGGTACCCCTGCTCATGGCCTATGACGGTAAAGTCTATCCCAACCTGGCCGTGGCCACTCTTATGAACCTCATCGGTTCCAGGCAGGTGGTGGTGCGCACCACGGATTCAGGGCCTGAGTCCATGCGCATTGGAGATGTAAGCATTCCTGTGGACAGCAGGGGGCAGCTGCTGCTTAATTATCGGGGTCCTGGAGGGTCTTTTGAATATATTTCTGCAGGCAAGATATTGAAAGATGATCTCGCACCAGCGGAGCTTGACGGTAAGATAGTCCTGGTAGGTACCTCGGCACCCGGCCTGAAGGATATTCGGGCTACACCCCTGGATTCAGTTTATCCAGGAGTGGAGGCCCAGGCAACTATGCTGGACAACATTATGAAAAGTGACTTCCTGCATCGCCCGGACTGGGCCCTGGGGCTTGAACTGTTCCTTGTAGTGGGACTTGGTCTTCTGTCCACTGTGGTGCTGGTCTGGATGAGCGGCTGGTGGCTTATTGTCCCCCTGGGGCTTTGCGCAGCCGGTCTGTGGTGGGGCAGCGTTTATCTGCTTGGCACTTACGGTCTGCATGTATCGCCTTTCATGCCACTGCTGACCGTGGCCGGCAATTTCAGCGTGCTGAGTTTCCAGAAATTCTGGCTTGAGGAAAAGGAAAAGCGCAAAATAAAGAATATGTTTGAACATTACCTGAGCCCGGAAGTGATAAAGAGGGTCATCAGAAATCCTAAGCTGTTGAAGCTTGGAGGTGAAAAGAAAAACCTGACTATTCTTTTCACTGATATCCGCAGCTTTACCAGCATATCCGAATCCATGGGACCTGAAGAGCTGGTAGAGTTCATGAATGACTACCTGACCAATATGACCGAGGTTATCCTGGAAAACGGAGGTACTCTGGACAAGTACATGGGTGACGCCATAATGGCTTTTTTCGGGGCCCCGCAGGAAATGCCTGATCACGCCCTGAGAGCGCACCGGACTGCAATAGAGATGTTTGAAAGACTTTATTTGTGCAGGGAAAAATGGTGCCTGCCCGGGTTCTCAAGGGTCGAGATCGGTGTCGGTCTCAGCAGCGGCGAAGTAGTCGTGGGCAACATGGGCTCCGCCAAAAGGTTCAACTATACGGTGATGGGCGATCAGGTAAACCCGACCTCCAGGCTTGAGGGACTGACCAAGACTTACGGGGTGCGGATACTGGTCAGCGAGTTCACCAGAGAGCAGGCCGGGCCGGACATGATCTGCCGGGAGATCGACCTGGTCCGGGTAAAGGGCAGACAAAGGCCCGTAGCTGTTTTCGAGCCTTTTGGCCGGGACTATTTTACCGGGGGAAAGTTCACCTTTATTGAGCTTTTTGAGCAGGGCCTGCAGGCCTATC
>PWHM01000100.1 GCA_003554915.1 Candidatus Nealsoniibacteriota bacterium | reverse complement strand
GCGCCAGCACCAAAAATAGACCCGAAAGCTGATGGATAAAATGAGGAATTGTCATTTTTTAGATTTTATTTTATTTTACTTATATGATAGCAAATCATTTCTTTTGGTCAATTTGATTTTTTTAATATATTGCAATATTATTAAACTGAATTATTTAAAAAACTTTAAATGGATAATCGTTTTTTACAATTTTTTAAAAGAAAAGAAAAGTTTATTTCGGCAATCAAGTCATTCCTTGCATTATTAGGAATTGTGGTAGCTTTGTTGTTTTTAATAGAATTGTTTTTTGCGAAAACACTAAAAGATGACCCGGCATCCTTTTGGACTGATGGGGGAGATTATAGGCATCATCCCTATTTGGATTCTACTATGAAACACAGGGAAACAAAAAATCCGTGTGAGATAGAAGGAGAAGAGATGCTGAAAGTATATATGTATGGGGGTTCAACAATGTTTGGCGCAGGTGTTCATTCCCCTGAAACAATCCCGAGTTATTATGCAAATATATTATGCAAAGAAGGCATTAATGTGAAAGTTAAAAACATGGGGCAGCTCGGCTATAACAGCAGTCAGGAGGTTTTAAAGTTTATTCTCGGAGTTAAAGAAGAAGATGTTCCCGATATTGCAATATTCTATGATGGAGTAAATGATATGAATTCAAAAATTCCTATTGGATATCCCGGCATATTCACAACCAAAGAAATTTTCAAATATCATATTCAGAAAAGAGAATCGCGAAATTATTTTCCCAATACGATTGAATGGATTGGAAGAAAAATGGTAGAGTTGGGATTAAAAGAGATTTCTTTTCCGGACGAAGATTTAGATATTGACTACTTTGACTATCCTGAAGGGAACTATAGTCAGGACAAAGTATTGGAAGTATATGCTTAAAATGTGGAAATGGTTAAAAATATAGAAAATGTTTATGATTTTACCTCTTTTTTCTATTGGCAGCCGGACATAACTACAAAAAAAGTTCTTTCTAAAGAAGAAAAAACTATTATGAAAGATGAAGATTGGCAAGGGATGGCTGATATTTATTCAAGCTTCCATAGGCCGGCCTCCTTTTTTTTAGATGATAATGATAAAATTACAGATTTGCGAGAAATATTTAATGATTATGAAAAGACTGTGTTTTCTGACGATTGCCACAAATACCCTAAAGGAAATAAAATTATAGCGGAAAGAATGGCAAAAGACACCCTGGAATATTTAAAAGATAAGCAAAATTATGAATAGAAGCTTATTGCGTGAATTTATAGAATTTTTAATGGTTACCAAAAAATGGTGGCTCGCTCCGATATTGATGGTTTTGCTTATTTTGGGAGTTCTTATATTATTCGGTTCCGCCTCCCCCTTGTCTCCGCTTATTTATGGAATGTAATAAATAAATTGGTATAAAAGAAAAGCATTATGAATTGTAAGCTATTTTCTAAAAACAACACTTTAAAAAAAACGGGAAAGCTTTTGGGATTTGCAATTTCTTTTTTTCTTTTTTCCACGATATTTTATTTTGTATTAACCTTTACGGAAAAAATACCGGATGATTGGACCGTTTTTCATATTTCCGTGATTTTAATCGGTGTTCTGATAGTGTCGTATATTATAAAAAAAATATTACGATGAATATATTTTTAAAAAACATAAAAGAAGGAATGTATTATTTTGCTGAATTGATAGCCAACTTAATCAACACCACCCTTCTTCTCTTCGCTTTTATTTTCGTAGTCGGACCTACTGCAATAATTGCCAAAATCGTTGGAAAAAAGTTTTTACAAGCAAAAGGGGGGGGGGCGGACATGAGCGACAATAAAAAAAAGAGGGAAGATTTTTATAAACAGTTCTAACTTAATGTAAAAAAATGGGTGAAACAAACATATTGGGGATCAGTTGCTACTATCATGATTCTTCTGCAGCTTTGGTGAAAAACGGAGTGGTTGTGGGGGCAGCCCATGAAGAAAGATTCACCGGAAAAAAACATGACACATCTTTTCCGTTGAATGCGGCAAAGTTTTGTCTTGACTCACAAGGAATGACTATAGGCGATATCGATCATATAGCTTTTTATGAAAAACCGGTGCTTAAGTTTGATCGTTTTCTTTCCCAATCAATAGAGGGCTTTCCCGAAACAGCCAAGATGTTTCTTAGAGCCGTTCCTTTTTGGTTTACGGAAAAATTGAGAGTGCCCCGAATTGTGAATAAAAAGTTAAATTACAAAGGAAATGTTTTTTTCATAGAGCACCACCTTTCTCATGCCGCCGCTTCGTTTTTACCGAGTCCTTTCAGTAATGCCGCAATTGTTTCCGTAGACGGGGTAGGTGAATGGGCGACAACCACATGGGGCGAGGGAGAAAATAATGCTATCAATCTATCCGGGCAAATTAATTTTCCTCATTCTTTGGGCCTTTTTTATTCTACAATGACGGCTTTTCTTGGGTTTAAGGTAAACAATGACGAGAGTAAGATTATGGCTTTGAGGGCATATGGTGAAGAAAACAAGAAAGAAAATGAATTTTATAAAAAATTAAAGCAAGTCGTAGAGATAAGAAAAAATGGCAGCTTCGCTTTGGATATGAAGTATTTTTCTTATCATCGTGGATTAAAAATGCCTTCCGCGGAGCTTTCACGGTTACTGGATTGTCCGGTGAGGAAAAAGGAGGAAAGATTAAAACAAAAACACAAAGATATTGCTGCTGCCGGGCAAATGGTGTATGAAGAAGCACTTTTCAATTTACTTAATCATGTTCAGAAAGAGACAGGCCGGAAAAATATAGTGATCGGTGGAGGGTGTGGACTAAACAGCGTTGCCAACGGAAAGATAATAAACAAAACGAGATTTGAAAATATTTGGATTCCCCCCAGTCCCGGTGACGGAGGGACGAGCGTTGGCGCAGCATTGTATGCTTATAATTGTATATTAAAAAAGGAGAGAAAATTTATAATGGAAAATGCATACTTGGGCCCGAGCTTTACGAATAAAGAAATAAAGAACTTTCTGAAGGAAAATAAAATTATTTATCACGCCTTTAAAAACGAAGAAGAAATTGTAGCTAAAACGGCCAAGCTTATTGATGAAAATAATATCATCGGGTGGTTTCAAGGAAAAATGGAGTGGGGGCCGAGGGCCTTGGGAAACAGAAGTATTTTGGGCAATCCGTGTAATTTGCGGGCCAAGAATAGATTGCTGAAGATAAAAGAGCGAGAAAACTTTCGCCCCCTGTGTCCCGCTGTTTGTCGGGAGGATGCCCATAAGTATTTTCATTGCGACAACCCACTACCGAAGTCAACTGATTTTATAACCATGGTTTATAAAGTAAAAGAAGATTGGCGTAAAAGAATTTCGGCGGTTGTTCATGTTGATGGTACTGCCGGACTTCAAACAATAAAAGAAAAAGACAACCCACTTTATTATAATTTAATAAAAGAATTCGGGAAGTTGTCAGGGGTACCGGTAATTGTAAATACCTCTTTCAACTTGGGAGGGAAACCAATTGTCAATACACCTCGTGATGCCTATGATTGTATGATGAAAACGGGAATAGATTGTCTTGTTATTGGTAATTATTTAGTTTACAAAAAAGAAAACAGTAATTAGCTAATGGAAAAGAGTCAAAAGGAAAACAGGCTTATTGCTTTTTCTCGAAAAAATAAAAAGTTTTTTTCTTTCATATTACATATTTTCACTGTGTTGGGAATTGCCTTTACTTTCCTTTTCTTTTTAGAACTTTATCTTGCTCTTAGTCCAATTGAGGAAAGGGTAATCATTAACGAGGACTTATTGGGAGGTGTGGGAGAGTTTAACTTTAGACATCATCCGTATCTGGATTACGTACACGACTACCAGGCAACCGAGAATCCTTGCGGGAACAGCTCCCAAGCCCCTGTGAAAATATATATGTACGGTGGCTCGACAATGTTTGCCCATAGTGAGGATGAGTCAATTCCTTTTTACCTTTGGGAGTTTTTATGCGATAAAGGTTTTGAAGTAAAGATTGAAAATTTTGGACAGGCGGGATATCTTAGCTCACAAGAAGTATTTAAGTTGATTCACCAGCTGAGAACAGGGATGAACCCCGATATTGTGATATTTTATGATGGCTATAATGATCTGGGTGTTAAAGCTTCCGGATACCCGCACATGTTTTTAACGCAACAGGTGTTTGAATTTTTTGTTCATCATGAAACTTATCCTTTTTCTCATACCGTCAACCATACTTATTCGCATCTTGCGAATTTGGGAATTGCAAATGAAAAAACTTGGGAGGAAATGAAGGGAGAAGTTGATTATATTGATTACTTTAGCTATGATTTTATTCATCAAGAACATGATGAGATTAAGAAGTACGAAGAGGCTATGAGGCTTTATCTTGAAAACGTGAAAATCATTGAATCCCTGGAAGACACCTACGGATTTCAATCATTCTTTTATTGGCAGCCGGATATAACCACCAAAAAAGATCATTCAGAAAAAGAAAAAGAATTTATAGAAAAACACTCTTCGTTGATTAATTATTACAAGGACTCAGAAGGAACAGTTGATGAATTTTTAAATCGGTCCGATAAGGTGAAAGATTTAAGGAGAATTTTTGATGATTATTCGGATACGATTTACAGTGATGCTGTTCATAAACTTCCCGAAGGGAACAAGGTTGTAGCCGAAAAAATAGCGAATAATTTAATAGAATATTTGCAAAATTAATTTCTTAATTTTGTTCCTCAAGCACGTAACAATTTAACGAAAAAGAAATATTTTTTACCGGGTTTAAAATTATACAAAAAGTAGTGATAAGAAGTGCCAGTATTAAAGACAACCCCGAAAGTGGTGGGTAAGAGGAATACATTAATTTATTGTTAGTTTACCTCTACACATCGAGGTAAACTATTCTTTTTGGCCAATTGAGTCTTTTTTTTAAAGTAAAATTTTGATATAGTTATTGAAGACAAGTTCAGTTAAACTCATTATATGGAAAAGATAAAAATAGAAATAAACAAAAAAGAGAAATACGCTTTGGTTTTTGTCGATTCGGAACTTTATTCCCTTGAATCGGTTTATGATGCGGCTTATAATTTCTTGGACAAGGCTTATGTTCTTTTGGACGGGGATCCGGAAACAGTTATTGAAGTGAAATTAAGAGGAAAAGAGGAAATGAATAAAGATGAATTGGAAAATTTGGCTAATGAATTTTTTAATGAATTAATCAATACGGGAATAAGGGAGAAAATTTTTAAAGATAATAAGAAAATAAGGGAATATATCGTAAGTGCAGCTTTGATAGGAGCTTCCAAAGATTTGCAAGAGCGAATCAGGGCGGAGAAAGAGGGGGTTTCACTTGATTTTCTTGAAGAAGATGAAGAGGGTTGGGACGAAGATCCTTTGGGAATCGCTACTCCTTGGGAAGAAAAACATAAAAATGAAGACGGCAGTGAAGGTAAGAAATAAATTAACTGAGAGTTATGATCTCCAAAAAATCAGAATTTGAAAATTTAAATTTCAACGCGAAACACCTCAACCCTTTTCATTTTAAGGAATTTGAAGACGAATATCTTTTGACCAATGATTTCGGTTATTACAAATTTATTTCACCTGAGAACTTTGAGAAATTATTAAAAAATGATTTGAATAAAAGCTCTGAGCTGTATAATGAGTTGTGGAGAAAAGGATTTTTAAAGCGAGACCTTTCCAAGCATGAGCCGTTAAGTGAGCAATACAGAAAGAAAAAAGCCTCTCTTTTTTCCGGGCCGGGTTTGCATATAATCGTAGTGACTTTGAGGTGTAATCAAAATTGCATATATTGTCAGGCGAGTGCAAAAGATTTAACAGACAAAGGTTTGGATATGGACATAGAAACCGCCGAGCGGACCGTCAATAGAATTTTTGAAACCCCCAATGATCATATAACGATTGAATTTCAAGGAGGGGAGCCCTTGGTAAACTGGGAAGCGGTTAAGTTCATTGTGGAATATGCCAGGGAGAAAGAAAAAGAAACCAACAAAGAGGTTGATTTTTCGTTAGTCACTAATCTTTCTTTGCTAACGGAAGAAAGGCTTGACTTTTTAGCTGAAAAATTGGTGGGGATTTGCACTTCTCTGGACGGGCCGGAAGAAGTTCACAACAAAAACCGACCTTATCCGAAAGGAAACGGATACGCGGAAACCGTAAAATGGATAAAAAAATATAGGCAAAAAAAAGAAGAGATGGAAAAAAAGGGCAAAACTTTGACCAGAATCAACTCTCTCGTCACTTTATCGAAAATATCCTTGGATTATCCCGAAGAAATTATCAACGAGTATCTCAGGCTCAACTTTCGGGGGATACACTTGAGACCTCTCAGTTATTTGGGCTACTCGTCAGGCAACTTCAAAGATAAAATGGGATATCCGGTAGAAGATTTTTTGGATTTTTGGAAAGAGTCTCTGGACTATATCGTAGAAATAAATAATTTGGGCAATTATTTTCATGAAAGAGAAACGAGAATAAGGCTTAGAAAAATATTGATAAGGCAGGATCCGGGATATACGGACCTCAGCTCCCCTTGTGGGGCGGCGATAGGGCAAATGCTTTATAATTATGATGGAGATGTATATACTTGTGATGAAGGAAGAATGATTGAAGACGATACTTTTAAAATTGGAGAAGTGAAAAAAGACAGCTATGAAGATATGATTGGCAGTGACACCACACAAGCGGTAATAAATTGCTCTCTTTTAGACAACTTTCCTTGTCGATCTTGCGTTTACAAACCATTTTGCGGAGTTTGTCCCGTTAAAAACTACAATAATTACGGGAATATGTTTCCGCAAATAAAAAACACAGGATGGTGTAAGTTGCAAAAAGGTCAATTCGATTACATATTCTCCAAACTGAAAGATGACAAATACAGGAAGGTTTTTGAAAGTTGGGTTGATTATTATAAAGATTAAAAAATGACTTTAATAAATCTTGCTTTCACGGTCCCTCTTTTATCCATAGGGGCCGTTGTCAGTTATATAGATGTCAAGAAAGGAACTATCCCCAACAAATATATTTTAGCCGGGTTTTCCTGGGGAGCTGCTTTGTATTCGTTTCTGTTTTTTTATCATGTATTATTTTTAAATTCGACTGATGTTTTCAACTACCTTCCTCCCGCCGTTTTAAACGGCATTATAGCCGTATCAGTGGGTTATTTAATTTGGAGATTGGGATTTTGGTCAGCCGGTGACGGAAAACTTTTCGGGTTGTACGGGCTTCTTCTGCCACTGGAGTATTATTCCGATTTCTATATAGAATACTTTCCCGCTTTCGCGCTTCTTGCCAATCTGGCCATACCCTTGCTTTTACTGCTTGCTGGCAAAGCCCTGATGTCCGCTTTTAAAAAACGGGGAAAAATACTGAAAAAACTAAAAGAAAGAGAGTTTTTGAAACCACATAATCTTAGAAGATACGGTCGAACGGTTTTTATTTTTGTAACCGATATCACGATGGCAATGATAGTTATCAGGTTTTTGGTTTCAGTTTTTGAAAGAGTCTTATTAATGCCTCCGAACGGTTTTGTTATTTTTATCCTTCTCGTGGTCTTGATGTATGGTTTTAGAAAATTGAAGCTGAGGTTCCCGATACTGGAATTTATAAAGTACTTTTTAATTATTCTCTTTTTTGGTAACTTTTTAGTTCAGTTTGATTTTCAATCCATTTTTAATTTTGCAAGGATGATTGCCGTGTTTGCAATATTCATAGGACTACTCAGGTCAATATTGCTTTTTTACGTCAACTCCGAAGAGACCGAAGAGATAAAAGCGAACGAAGTTGAAGAGGGCATGGTTCTCACAAAAGAGTGGAAAACGTATTTTTCACAAAAAATTTCCCAATTGAAAAAAAATGATAAACATAAGCACTTCGATAATTTGAAGGGAGGAGGTCTTACAAAAAAACAAGCTGAAATCATAAGGGAGCTTTTCGCAAGTGATGATAATTACCGGGTCAAAATTTGCAACACATTGCCGTTTGCCCCCTTTATGCTTTTAGCGGCGGGGATTTCGGTTCTCACTCACAGCTCTTTCGTACCGGTTCTCATTGATTTCTTCAATATGTTTGTTCATTTTTAATCTCTTTTTGATTTTTATTTAACTTTGCACTATAATTTTTAAAAGGAGTGGTGAATTATTTTTTAATATTTTAATATGGATAAAAATAAAAAAATAAAATTAAGTGTAGCTCTTTCGATAGGGGTTATAATTCTTTTTTTGGCCGGATTCTTCTTGTTGGGAGGAGAGAAGTACACTGAAGAACACTCACCGGAAATTGACAAAAGTACGACGTTGGAGGAGGCGAGTAAAGTGGCGGAAACTTGGATTATAGAGCATTCAGCAACTTATCGAGAAAGGGGAGGTAGCGGTCTGTCTCTGTTGGAAAGTGAAGAATTGGCAGAGGGGTGGTATGATTTTGTTTTTGAGCTTACAACCGAGGATTCCGGATACGGTAGACCGGAAGACGGAATGGAAGCGGAAAAAGATTCTGAAAAAGAAGTCCGGGAAATTATCGTTAGAACTTATTATAACCATCTCAAAGCGGCGATAGTGGATGGCGCGTATGATGATTTAAGCCTGATGCCCGTTGAAGAAATAGATATGCCGGAGCCCGGTATTTATGATGAAGATGAAGAAGAATTGGCAGATGATCAAGAAAACGAAAAAACGGAAACTGAATATATTGAAAACGATGACGAGGCACAAGTTGAAGAAGAAGATGATAAAAGCTCTTCGCCGGAAGAATTATTTCAGTGATTTTTCAACTAATTTTGGAAGAATTGTTTTGATGAGCTTATTACCGCTCAATCTTAACATCCCTTTTGTGGCGGTTAAAGATTGAGGGAATAAAAAAGTCCGCTACTAAATCGAAATTGGATTCGCACGACGTCCAGCAACCGGAGCACTTCTCCGGATTCATGTCTTTTCTCTCTTTTACCCCTCTACTACATGCGAATATTTCACCTTTCGGGTTAACGTATTTTCTGTTTATTCCCGCATAGCATTTTCTTTTCCTCTCTTTCTTTTTTAGAATTTTTCTCATGTTTTTTGTACATCTCTTATTCAGAAAGCTCATTTCTGATTTATTTATTTTAATGAAATCATCGATTATTTTTATTTTATCTTTATTGATTATCTCTTCTATGCTGTTTTCCTCTTTATTGTTGTAGAATTGTTCATTAGCTATAGCGAAGCCCAACCACAAATCTTTTTCTTTCCGGATAAAATCAAAATCTTCTTTTCTGTGAATGGTTATTATGTTATAGAATGTAAAACCCTTTCCGCATATCGGTATTTTTTTTCCGAACTTTTTCTTTAATTTTTCCGCTACTTTTCTGGTTTTTTTATAATTTTCACGCGCCTCTTCTATACGAGTTTCTCTAAGCCCCCACTTTTCGGAGGGGATGTAGTGAAGCCCCAAATATAAGTTCAGTCCCGGAAATTCCGTAAGTAAATTTTCTACGAACCGGTGAACTTGTTTAGGTCGAGAACAGTTCGTGTTTATGGAGATATATTTTAATTTTGGGTTTGCTTTTTTTATTTTTTTCACGAATTCGAACAATCTTTCTTCCTGCAAGAAGGGTTCACCGCCGGTGATGGACAAAAAGAACAAGTCGTTTTCGAATTTTTTAATTATCAACTCTTCTTTTTCTTTCGGAATAAAGGTATCTTTGCTGTTTTTCCAGTTGCCACAGCTAATACATCTATAATTACAACTGTTATTAACCTTGATCAGAAGGCGGTATATGTCCTTTTTCTCTCTCCCTAAAATCGTAAAAATCTTCATTTTTAAATCTTTTAGACCGAATTCAAGAAGCCAAAGAATATCTTTTAGAAAATGTTTAAGATTCATTTCAATAGTTAACTTTACTTTTTAAAAACTACAAACTTGTAACCCAAAAAATCCCAAATCATCACGACGACTAAACCGGTCAATGCTCCAATATTGGCATGAATTTCATCCGTGATTCCGGGAAGAGTGTTTTTGAGTGTGGAAAAAACAATTGTTGCAACCATTACGTTCAGGCCCATTCCGATAAAAGCTATCAGAAAAAAGGACCCCATTTCTTTTTTCATCTTCTTCCCGGATGTTTTTGTTTTGAATACCCATTTTTTATTCCAAAAAAAGCTGTTGGTGACCGCAAATAAAACTGAGGTGGTTTTAAAAATAAAATAATTTAAATTTGTTGTCCCGAGACCGAATAGAAGGATGAGCAGATTCAGTATGGAAAAATCTATGACCGTATTCAAAAGACCCGTCAGGAAAAATTTTATAAACTGATCTCTGGTCTTTCGGAAATTCATTGTCCTCATCTTTTCAATCATATCTTTTTTTAATTTTCAGCAGGCTTTTTAGAGTTTTGAAATAATCAAAAAAGCCCACCGCCGAATCGGGGCTATTTTTCCATGTAATCGGCAGCTCTTTCACTCTTATTTTTTTAATTTCAGCTATTTTTAAAATTTCGAAATCGAACCCCCACCCTGAACATCTTGCCTCCGGAATCACTTTTTCCACTGCTTCTTTTGTAAACAGCTTAAAACCACATTGTGTATCCGCATAACTTAATTTCAGAATTTTTCTTATTAACAAATTTCCGCTTTTTCCTAAAATTTCTTTATAAAAGGGTTGCCTTTTATCTATTTTACTTTTCGGCAAACCTCTGGAACCGATAATGATATCATATCCTTGAATATGGGGGAGAAAATCGAAAAGATGAGTGATCGAAGTGGAATTATCCGCATCTGTGTAAAGTCGTAATTTTTCATTTGCCGCCAGCAATCCGGCTTTCAAGGCCTCTCCTTTTCCTTTGTTTTTAACGAATCGAATTAATCTTATATTCGGGTCTTTTATTGTTTTTACTTTATCACAGGTGTTGTCGGTAGAACCGTCGTCTACTACGACTATTTCATAATTGAATTTTTTCCCCTTTAACTCTCTTCGGATCTCGCCTATAGTCGATTCGATGTTTTTTTCCTCGTTGTATGCCGGTATGATTATTGATATTTCCTTTTTGACCATTAGACTTTTTAGCAATGATTAATCGGCCGCTTCACCATTATAGCACCTCAAAAATATTCAACAAATATATTCATATATTTAATGCCGGCTTTGTCCGGTTAGGGCTTTGATATATGTTAGAGTTTAATTTATAATTACTAAAGAGGCTTAACCTTTAGATTTTATGAAAAGAGAAGTTGAGAAAAAAAGAAATCTCTACGAAAGATATTTGGATGAAGGCATCTTCGGAACCGGGGAAAATTATTCTACGTCCGGTTTGGTTTCGGAAATTTACGGCAGAGTTTATGGAAAGAAAGAAATCGGAATTCGGGAAATATTGAAGACTTGGCGATCCTTTTTGAAGCAAAAAAAACGAATGGGACATCTCAGTTTATATACCCATATCCCTTATTGTTATGAAAGATGCCATTATTGCTACACCACGAGCTGTAAATTGGAAGACGAGGAAGATCTTGAGAAATATGTGAAAAAATTGGTTAAATATTACCATGTTTTTGAAGAAACTTTTAAAAATGAAACTTTTGATAATCTTTATATAGGAGGCGGAACCCCCAGTATTTTAACGGAAGATCTTTTGGAACTTCTTCTTTCCGAGCTGTTTGATTGTTTCCGAATCGGAAAAGAAGGAGAAAGAACTTTTGAAAACGATCCCCGAAATTTTTCTGTTGAAAAATTAAAGATTGTAAAAAAATACGGCATAAACAGGGTTAGCTTCGGAGTTCAAAGTTTTAACGAAGAGGTGTTAAAGTTAAATAACAGGGTGGATCAAACGGAAGAGCAAGTCAAAAAAGCGATAGCCGGTGCGAAAAAGGTTGGTTTTGACTGCATAAATCTTGATTTGATGGTCGGACTTTACGGGGAAGACGAAGAATCAATCATTGAGAGCTTTAAAAAGGCATTGAAATTGAAACCCGATTCAATAAGCGTGTATACGGTTCAACCGGTAGGGGGCTATTTGACGAGGGTATATAATGTTGATAAAGAAGAATTTTTTAACCACAGGGAAAAATTGATGAATAATGTTATGGATGATTTTTTAAGAATTGCCGAAAGTGAGGGCTATCATTTGCCGGGAATTGAAAAAGATATTGAAAATGCAACAAGAAATAAGCATTTGAATAATGCCGATTGTTTACAAGTGGTAAAAAAGGATTTTGAATATGATCCGGCCACCAAATATGTTTCGCATCCGGTATATGAATTAAATTCTATTTTGGGATTCGGAAGAGGAAGTGGATCCACGATAACCGGCCGGTTAAGGTATGAAATGACACGCCCTCTGACTAAAAACCCAAAGGAGTATAGATTCAAGGGCCTTGAATATGATTTGAGAAGAGAGATGTTGAAAAATGTAATAATTACTTTTTCCATTAACAATTCGATGTCTCTTCAAAAATTCAAAAATAAATTCGGGAGGTCTTTTCTGGATGAATTCAACCGCTCTTTGCGAGAGTTGAAGGAAGCGAAAATAGTTTCGGTGGATGGAGATAAAATAAATTTCAACTGTGAAGACCCGAAAGAGAGATTGGTTCATTTACTGTTTTTCTTTGAGGAAAAAGATATCGATGCTTACGTTAAAAAAGTGAAAAAAATTAAAAAAGGAAAAAAAGGTAACGGGCGGAGCCGGATAAAAATAGATAAGACGTTACGGGAAAAAATTGAGTCGGTTGAAGGAAGAATCAATAAAAATGAAACGGAAAGAATCGAAGGACGAATTGTTAAAAAAAACAATGATGAGATAGTTTTACGTTCTGAGGAAGAAGATTTTAAAATAAATACCGAAGGTAGCTTTTTAGTGGTTGAAGTGCTTCTGAAAGAGGATGATTTTCAACCGATTAGAAAAAAAGAATCTGAATTGAAAGACTTAAAAAAAGGGGACTCTTTGGTGGTCACCATTTGCAATAAAGATCCGGAATTAACTCCCTTTCTAATTCAAAAGATGTCAGTTGTCGATTAATTTCAGTTCTAATTCAGTTCATTTGAATTGACAAAGGTAATTCGATTTAATATTCTTAAATAAGTAAAGTGTAATTAATATAAGAATATGCCAAATACACAAAACAACCGAAACGAAAAACATCTACATAGTGCCGGTCCCATCGGACTCACGCCCGATGTGCAAAGAGGATTGAGGGCTCTTATTCGATTGGCAATTGAAGATGATTTTTTAAAAATAAGAGAAGTTGTGAATAAGGAAAACATACCTCCGATGAATCTGGAAAATATTTTTTCTTTATTTGAAAAAAATGGTTTGATAAAATCTAAAAAAGGAGCGACCGAAGGTTATGAATTAGCT
>PWHM01000060.1 GCA_003554915.1 Candidatus Nealsoniibacteriota bacterium | reverse complement strand
TTCGAGATATTGAAGACAAAGACCGAACATGAGGGCCACATTTTTGTCGAGGGCATACTGGATGTTATGCCCGACGGTTTTGGTTTCCTCAGGCAGTTTTCCTATCTTCCCAGCGATGAAGACATATACGTATCTCCATCGCAGATCCGTCGATTCGATCTGCGAACGGGAGATAAGATAGCCGGGCAGGCCCGGCCGCCCAAGGATTCTGAGCGTTACTTTGCCCTGCTTCGCATCGAAGCAGTGAACGGGGACAGGCCGGAAAAGGCCACTGAACGAGTGCCCTTTCACGCACTTACCCCTGTCTTCCCCGATCGCCGCTATCAGTTGGAAAACGACAATCAGGACATCTCGACGCGACTCATTGACCTGATTGCTCCAGTGGGCAAGGGCCAGAGGGGGCTTATCGTTTCTCCCCCGAAGGCTGGGAAGACGATTCTTTTGAAAAAAGTAGCCAACAATCTCAAGCAGAACCACTCTAACATTCATCTGATGGTTCTGCTGATAGATGAGCGTCCCGAAGAAGTAACCGATATGGAAAGATCGGTTGATGGTGAGGTGCTGGCCTCTACTTTTGACAAGATGCCGGAAAATCATGTCAAACTTGCCGAAATGGTACTCGAACGAGGAGAGCGGCTGGTGGAGCACGGCAAGGATGTTGTTGTTCTTCTGGACAGCATAACCAGGCTGGCCAGGGCTCACAACCTGGTAATTCCCGCCAGCGGGCGAACTCTCTCCGGTGGACTGGATCCGAGCGCCCTGCATAAACCGAAGAAATTCTTTGGGGCAGCGCGTAATATAGAGCACGGTGGAAGCTTCACTATCCTGGCTACGGCTCTCATCGATACCGGAAGCCGCATGGATGATGTTATTTACGAGGAGTTCAAGGGTACAGGTAACATGGAGATACATCTCGACAGACATCTGGCAGAACGTCGAATCTTTCCGGCTATTGACGTCAAGAGATCAGGAACACGTAAAGAAGAGCTCTTGCTGTCGGACAAGGAACTGGAGGTTATGTGGCGAGTGCGCAAGTCCACGGCGGATATGGACTCCGCCGAGGTTATGCAGGAGTTTGTGCGTTTGATAAAACAAACTAAATCTAACGAGGATCTGCTTGAGATTCTTCATTCGACCTTTTAGCTTATCAGCTGGTTTGTAGATGCTGGATGAATAAATCGCCCCTCCGAGTGTACCCTAAAGCCTGACTTGTTGTGGTACAGAGAGGGGTGAAGACAATGCCTGACCTGCGACTGACCGGATTAAGAGAGATCAGCATTGTACTGTTGATCGCTTTGGTGTTTGCCGTAGCCGCTCACTTTGTGTTACCGTGGGGTTCCGAAGAGCCAGAGGTCGAGCCCGAAGCCATCGAACAGCAGGCTCAACACAGCTGGCCCGGGCGGCTGCAGACAATTGAAGATAAGAATCCGGGGAACGTTGAGTGTCAGGTTTCGCGACAGAAAATAGACAATGAATGTAGCGCCGTCGGATGCACAGATGCAGATGATGTCGATGATTTCGGGGCGTTGCTGCTCCGGGTTGACAGCATGCTCGGGATCGGCGGTGCCGCACTTTTTGAGCACACGGTCCGCCCCGGGGAAACTCCCTCCGAGATCGCCCGGCGCTACGATGTCAGCGTACGGGTGCTTGCATCCGGCAACAACCTCGTCGATCCCGACCAGATCACTGCTGGTCAAACCCTGCTGATCCCACCAGATTACGGAGTTTACCACCGGGTGCGGTCCGGAGACACGGTATGGGCCCTTGCCCAGAGATACGATGTGTCGGTACAGAGCATTATCGACGCAAACGATCTAAGCAGCGCGGCGGTGATTTACCCGGGTCAGGAGATTCTCATCACCGGTTCATCATCCGGGGGTTCCGCACGGGCAGCGATAGCCTCGCGGGGTAGACGCAATTTCCGCTGGCCCCTTCCCGTGGAAGGAAGAATTTCCTCCCCGTATGGGCCGCGGTGGGGTGGCTTCCATTATGGAGTGGATATCGCAGCTTCGCGCGGTACGCCAATACTGGCGTCGGCCGGTGGCGAGGTTGTCTCGGCCGGGTACCGGGGAACTTACGGACTGACCGTGCAGTTGGATCACGGGGGCGGTTACGAGACGGTGTACGCCCATGCCGATCAGATAATGATCAGATTGGGCGATGCTGTAAGCGCCGGAGAGACGATCGCTGTGGTCGGAAGTACCGGTCGTTCTACCGGGCCACACCTTCACTTCGAAATAAGACTGAAGGGTGAGCCCCGCGACCCGATGCCCTATTTGCGCTGATCAGAAAACTGAGACCATAACCACCAGATAGCCGGGTGTCCGGGGTTTTGGGCACCCGGTATTAGTGTGCGTTGCACGGCTGGGTGACTGCTGTATTTTTCAATAGCAACGTACAGAAGCCTGATTCAAAGCGCCAAATTTATGTCGACTCGCACCGGGCCGACAAAGCCCTACTTGCCGAACTCAGAGGTGACCGAAAGCCCAAATGTTTTGTTGGAAGCCCTCATTCGTGGTCTCATGCGGCCGGGCCCGGTAATGCCTCAGTGGGAGGGAGCTCATTGTCCGCGGGCGATGCGTATTTTGCGGTGTGAGTGCTGGTCGATGCAGCAGCGGTTTCGGTGAGTGGCTGGAAAACGAACAGCCGGCGACATTGTTCGGGACTGTCGGGAGACGGAGGAGGTTCAGGGGACGGCCTGTTTTCCGCATCGCTGAAGGTGTGTCAACATGTCATATCAGATGTTTGGATGATAGGACAGATTGCCGGATTGGCACACATTCAGTCCGCATGCTTACCAGTAGGCTGCGATACGGTGATACCCGCTCGGCACCGGTGGACCAGCTGGTAAGCCCCGGATGGCCGGGGGCGTTTTCGCTCAAGGGGAGTCGGGACTTATCTCGTGCACTTTGCCGGTTTTTTTTGTGCATGCTATAATTCTATGGATACACCTCAAATAGCAAGCAGCTGACGCGGTATCTGTGCG
>PWHM01000003.1 GCA_003554915.1 Candidatus Nealsoniibacteriota bacterium | reverse complement strand
TCTCTTTATTCTGAGAAAATGAATGTTAACACTCTCAGTAAAGTTGATTTGTCGGAAAAAGCAATTATTGATGAAGTAAAAAAATACTTTAATTTTTATAAAGATTTTTCTAATAAAAATGCTTTAGATCTTAACTCTTCTTCCGAATTGGAGAGTGTGTTTATCAACGGCAATGAAAAGTCTCGGAGCAAGCTCGGGGAACTGATTGATGAGTTTTTTGAAGTTGAGGTTAAACCGATTGCTCTGAATAAGGAAGTGAAAAATAAATTTTCAAACACGAAAAACATCTTGACACATTCTATCGCTACGGGAGCAGCCTTAAGAGATTTTAATTGAAAACATGGTCAATTTACTACCGAAAAAAGAAAAGGAAAGAATTAATAAAAGAAGAATAAAAAAGCTTGTAATTATTTTGAGTGGTATTTTTTCAACGGTTTTGGTAGTGTTTATTTTAGTTTTATTTTTGGTCAATTTTTATATCACCGGAAAATTAAGAGGCGTTGAAAAGGAGCTTCAAGAAGTTGAAAGGGTTTATCAGAGTGATCAATTGAGTAAAATTGAGGAAGATATGAAGAAGTATAGCGAAAAAATTGAAAATATCGGTAATTTTTATGATCGCAGGGTTGATTTGGTTGAAATTGTTGAGTACTTTCTAACTCTTACACCCGAAGGATTGAATTACGATAATTTTTCTTTGCAAGATGAAAAGGAGGGAGTCGTAGTGAATTTGTCGGGAGTAAGTGAAAATCGCTTATTGTTAACTTCGTTCAGCAACAATCTGGAGCAGGAAAAAAGGGTCGATCATTTGTCCTTTTCTTCAGTCGATTGGTCCGAGGAAAGTGACCTTTATTTCGAATTAACTTTCAAATTGATTGATGAGTAAAAGAAACAAAAAACATCTACAAGTGATGGTGGGAGGGCTTCTTTTGGTTTTTGTTTTAACCATTTTAACCGTTTTTCTTTTGATTAGAATTAAAAATAATTCTGAAAAGCTGCTTGAAACCAGAAGAGAGCTCGTCTACAGCCAATCTCAAAAAGAGAAAATTATGGAGTTCGATGATTTTTATAAAGAGCATCAGGGATATTTTTATCGAACGGATCATCTGATGGTTGACGGTGACGCTCCGATTGAATTTATTCAGTTTTTAGAAGGAATTGATGAGAATCTGGAATCTTCACTTGAAATAATTTCCATCTCTTCCGAACCTGAAATTAGAGAAGGCGACGAATGGAAAAGCTTGATTTTTGAAATTAACTTCAGGGGAGAATTTGCTGATTTATTACGGGTTTTGATGGAAATTAATAAGAGCTTTTACCTTTTGGATTTTAAAGAATTAGAAGTTACCGAAAATCATTCTGAAGATGAATTTGTAAACGCGCTTTTTTCCATGAAAGTTTTTGTTGATTAATTTTATAAAAAATGAGAAAAATTTGGTGGAAAATCGGAGAAAATGATTTTGAAACGAGCTTAATTTTGATATTGTTAAGTCTGCTTTTGGGTGGGTTGATTCTTTATGTGTATGGTTACCGGCCGGCAATGCAAAGAATTGATCTTGATGAAGAAGTGGAAGAATTTAATAAAGAAATCTTTTTTGATGTTTTAAGTTATTGGGAAGAAACAGAAAGCGGTTTTCCCAATAATGAGGAAAGCTTTCCGAATCCTTTCGGACGAGGCGATTTAACAGAAGAGGATATCGGAGAAGGCCCCGGTGAAGTTCTTGAAAAAGATGAGACCGGCGATGAAGAAGGAGAAGCGGAATCCGATGAAATGATTTCATATGTTATTGAGCCGGGAGACAATCTTTGGGTTCTTGCCGAAGAGTATCTCGGTTCGGGATTCAGGTGGGTAGAAATTGTAGATGATCAAGGGGAGTCTTTTTCGGATTGGAGGGCGGAAGTTTTGAAGGTTGGAGAAGAGGTTTTCATTCCCGCAACCGAGGAATAGTTTAAAATTGATAATTTATGGAAAGAAAGGTAATTATTTTTGATTTTGACGGAACGATAGCTGATAGCTTGTCTATGATTTACAAAGCCAGTAATGACGCTTTAGAAAGCTACCACGGTAAGAGGATTACTCCTGAAGAAATAGAGGAGTTGAAAAAGAAAGGAATTAAAAACGCTTTGAAGAAGCTCAACGTTTCCGTAATTCGTCTTCCTTTTTTGGTTTTGAAAATTCAGTTGAAAATGTATGACCGGATTGATGAAGTGGAACCGTTTTCGGGTGTTCAAGAGATGATTACGGAGCTCGAAGAAGAATTTGTCTTGGGTATTTTTACGAACAATAGAAAAAAGACGGTAAAGAAATTTTTAAAGAAAAACGATTTGGAATCTTTTGATTTCATAGTTGATAATCCGTTTTTAAGAAAAAAAGACAAAAAGTTAAAGAAGTTTTCGAAAAGAAACGCCATTGCTTACGTAGGGGACCAAAAAGCCGACATGGCTGCGGCCAAAAAGGTCGGTCTTTCGGCCGTGGGAGTAAGTTGGGGGTTTGACAGCAGTCGGGATTTAAGTGACGGCGGAGCCGACTTCATAGCTAAAAGTCCCGAAGAGATTGTTTCATTTGTTAAAGATCCGGAAGTGTAATATAATTAGTATGCCGAACAAAGGTCATTAACCAATAAAAAAATTATGACCGAACAAATAGAAGGTAAAAAAATAGGAGAGGTGATTCATTATTTCGGAGAGATAGAAGTGGCGATTATAAAGCTTTCCGGTAGTTTGAAGGTTGGAGACGAGATAAGAGTAGTCGGCGGTGAAGATACCGATTTTACTCAAAAAGTAAAATCAATGGAGATAGATTATGAAGAGATTGAAAAAGCGAAAAAGGGCCAAGAGGTCGGAACCAAGGTTAAAGAAAAGGTGAGAGAGGGCTACGAAGTTTACAAAATTTAAGATTTGCAGAGACGGACAAGCGCCCTGTGAAAGGGGCGTTTAGTTTTTATTTATTTAAGGTATAATAAAAGAGTTATAAGTTAACTAAAAAGATATGGAACTTACCACAATAATAATCGCAATAGTGGTTTTAGTGATTCTGTTTTTTATTTTCACCTACAACAG
>PWHM01000007.1 GCA_003554915.1 Candidatus Nealsoniibacteriota bacterium | reverse complement strand
ATTCCCGACCCCGATCGGGAATCCCATATAATAAAACCTTGACAAACATATTTAAATGTATATATAATGTATATACATTAAAAAAAGTAATCAAATGACTAAAAAAATAAAAAAATGGGGTAATAGCTTGGCTATAAGAATCCCTAAAAAACAAGCCGATGAGCTTGGTCTTAAAGAAGACAGCGAGGTTTTTATTGAAAAAGATGGTGACAAACTAACGATCAGCCCTAAAAATAAAAAACTCAAAGACATGATAAAGAAGATAACAGAAGAAAACAAACATTCTGTAGAATTGCCAAATGATAAACCAAAAGGTAAAGAAGTATGGTAGATTATATACCCAAGCAAAAAGATATAGTTTGGATAAATTTCAATCCCGCTAAAGGACACGAGCAAAAAGGTAAAAGGCCGGCCTTGGTTGTATCTAATAGTGACTACAATAAAAAGGTTGGTCTTTTTTTAGTTTGTCCAATAACTAAAAATAAAAAAGGATATCCTTTTGAGGTAGAAGTAGAAGGTGAAAGCGTTGAAGGAGTTGTTCTAAGTGATCAAATTAAATGTTTGGATTGGAAAAGTAGAGGGGTTAGTTTTGCTCAAAAAACAAAAGAAAACACCTTAAAGGAAGTAAAAGAAAACCTTTCACTTTTAATTAACTAAATCATAGAGCTCAAATTGAAATCTGATAGGTCCAACCTATTTTTAACTTAGCAACCCCCACAACCTATTTTTTGAAATAGTTAAACAGTTAATGTCAAGCGATAAAAGATTAAAATATGGGAGAGGTTCAACCTCTCCCTTTTTAAATCAACCCCCACAATCTTAGAAGAGGTCAGACCTCTCCAATAATATTTTTTATCTCTCAACAAGTTGACAAATTAACCATATTTGTCAAAATTGAGACGTATTAGACTACATTTTATGGAGAAAGAAACAAAAAAAGAAACAAAAAAGGAGTTTGATTTGACAAAAAAGGAAAAAGAGAATTTATCAAAAGCTGTAAAAAGAGTTCTGAAAGAACATAAAGAAACTTTTGAAAAGCTCTCTGAAGAATGAGTAAAAAAATCAAGAAATTAGACTTGGAAGCGGTTAGGTATGTTTCTTTTAAGTTTGCCAGAGAGCATTTAGAGTGGGGAGAGAGAATACCGCCTTTCAATACCGCTGATTTGAATATACTGGAAAGCTGCCTTGAAACTCCATTTCAGTCTTTCCGGGGAGAAGATTTATATAAAGGGATAGTAGAGAAATCTGCTGCCCTTTTTTATTTTTTGATAAAAAACCACCCTTTTCAGAATGGTAATAAAAGATTGGCAATTACTATCACGTGGGCATTTTTAATTGAAAACGGGAAGTGGTTGAAAATTCCCACTGAAGCTCTTTATGAGCTTTCCAAAGAAGTTGCCAAGAGCAAATCTGAAAATAAAAACAAAATATTAGAGCTTATCAAAGATAATTTTAAAAAATATATGGTTGATAGCGATAAAATCATAAAGAGTTAAAATATTATTAATTGAAAAAAGAACTAATTGCTAAAACAAACTAAAGCCCCAAGCGGGGCTTTTTGGTTTGGTTAAATTTTTATCATTCCCAACCCATAATACACCGTCATTCCCAGCAACCAGTTGTCATTCCCAACTTGATTGGGAATCCCTTCAAACAACCACCATACAAAAAAGATTCCCGATCGGGGTCGGGAATAACGGAGGTGTTTGGTTTGAAGACTTTTCGGCTTACCTAAATCTCCAAACCTCCCATGACAGGTTAAACCTGTTTTTAACTTAACCACCCCGGAGACCTGTCTTCTCCTACTTGAAATTTAGCTTGTTTTGTAAATAATTATGTAAGATTAGTTATAATTTTCATTTAAATGGCAATTTTAGATAGTTATTATCATATATACAATAGAGGAGTAGATAAAAGAACTATTTTTAACCAAGAGGCGGACAGATGGAGGTTTTTACAATCAATGACTTTATTTAATAATGAAGATTCAAGAAGAGGGGTTTTGTGGAACTTGGAGAATAAAGAGGAGGGAGCAAATATGAGGACTTTAAAAAAATATGTAGATAACAGGGAAAATGACTCCTTGGTAGAGATAGCCGCCGATTGTTTAATGGATAATCACTACCATTTAATTTTAAAAGAAAGAAAAGGGGAAGGGATTTCAAAGTTTATGCAAAAGCTGGGCACCGGCTACACAATGTATTTTAATAAGAAATACGATAGATCGGGAAGTCTTTTCCAGGGTAGTTATAAATCAGTCAGAGTAGATAATAACAAGTACCTTAAATATTTATTGGTTTATATAAACGTAATAAACCCAATAGAAGGCGAGGGGATTAATTTAAATAAAGAAAGGGGTATAGATAGAGCGCTGACTTTTGCAGAAAGATATGATTGGAGTACTCACAAAGAATATCTTGAAAAAAGAGATTCCTTTGTTATTGATAAAGGTCTCTTTAACTATCTATTTGAGGGTCCGGAGAAATATAGAGAATTTGCAAGAATGGTTCTGGAGGAAAAGAAATATGAACACATAAAAGAATATACTCTCGAATAAAAAGTTGTCTCATGACAGGTCTAACCTGTTTTTCAACTTGTGACAGGTTTAACCTTGCATAATTTGAAACTTGAATATTTTTTTATTATCCTAAATAATCATTTAATAAAATAATTTAGCTTATTTCGTTGGATACGGGCGGGGCAGGGATTACTTGCTCCTGAATTTCCGCCCCCGGGTGGGAAGATAAGACGAAAAACCAAGCTAAAAGAAAGACAACTTATGGTCGACAATCTTAAAAAAGTCAACTGGGAAAAAGTTAAGGAAGAGCTTTTGGATGTATTGTTTCCCAGGTTTTGCATTAAGTGCGGCAGGGAAGGAACTTATCTGTGCAATGATTGTTACACGTTTTTATCCGAAAACAGCTTGATATGCCCCGTCTGCGGCGCCCCAAGCTTTACGGGCACTTCTTGCGACTCTTGTATAGGAAGGTACGGCTTGGACGGGCTAACGGCCGGTTGGGATTACGAGGGACTGATGAAAAGAACGGTTTGGGAAATAAAAGCCGGCTATTATCATATAGGCAAAAAGATGATAGAAAGATTTTTAATTTTAATGATCGACCAGGAAGAAAGATTTGGGGACTTTTTAAAGTTTTTACTAAAAGAAGAAACCAAAATTACCTACGTTCCTCCTACAAATAGAAAGGAGGGTTTTTTAAATAAAAAGTTGAATATTTCCTTTAAAAGTTACGGGGGCTCGAAGCCGGAAAATATGCACGCCAAAACTTTGGCCGAGCAGACGGCAAAACTGACGGGAAAAAGTGAAAAAAGTGTGACCGACTTGCTTAAAAAAACCAAAAGAACCAAAAAACAAGCCCGACTTTCACAAAAAGAGAGACTTGAAAATGTAAAAAACGCTTTCAGCGTCAAAAACAATCCACCGAAAAACCTGGTTTTGGTGGATGACGTTTTTACCACCGGAGCCACCATGCGTGAGTGTTGCAAAGTATTAAAAAAGGCGGGGGCGGAAAACGTCCGGGGTTTGGTTTTAGCCAGAAGTACTTAATATGGACCGAAAAGTAGAAATAAACAATAAAAAGTATCCGGAAAGACTTAAAAAAATAGACGATCCTCCGGAAACCCTTTATTACAAGGGAAATTGGAAAGAGGATTTATTTGAAAATTGCTTGGCGGTGGTCGGCTCCAGAAGAATGACCAAATACGGAAAAAAGATATGCACCAAGCTTGTCTCCCAAGTAGCCGGTAGGGGAATTACCATAGTTTCCGGATTCATGTACGGAATGGACGCCACCGCCCACCGGGCAGCGGTCAGTGTGGGAGGAAAAACAATTGCGGTCATGCCCTGCGGAATAGAAAGAATACATCCCTCTTACCAGAAAAAGCTTTATAAAAATATTTTAAAAAAGGAAGGTCTGATAATATCCGAATACGAAGGGAATTTGAAAGCCAAAAAATGGACCTATTCGAAAAGAAACAGGATTGTCGCCGGGCTTTCTCAAGCTACTTTGGTGGTTCAGGCGGCTGAAAACAGCGGCTCCTTGATTACCGCCCGCCTGACCGAAAAGTTTGACAGAAAACTTTTAACCGTTCCCGGGCCGCTTACCAGCAGCGTTTCCATGGGAACCGCCAAGCTGATAAAAGAAGGAAGGGCGCAAGTGGTTACCGAACCGAAGGACATACTGAAAATCTTTGATAAGAAACAATCCTCTCTTGATTTTAAAAAGGGAAAGAAGATTCCCGAAGGTAACAATCCGTTGGAAAATAAAATCATGACCCAATTAAAAACAGAGCCACTCACTCCGGATGAGCTTTCCAGAAGACTAAATGTTCCGGCTCAAAAATTAGGCAGCACGCTTTCCAATTTGCAAATAAAAGGTTTTCTTAACCGGGAGGGAGACAAATATCTTCTTGCCGACGGTTAATTACTATAATTTTTTAAAACATGTTTAAAAAAGTAAATTCGGCGGCTTATTCCGGACTTAAATCCATAGGGATAGACGTAGAGATAAATACCAGCAAAAAGGGATTGCCCGAATTCAATATAGTGGGACTTCCCAGCAAGGCGGTGGACGAATCCGAAGAAAGGGTAAAAACGGCAATAATGAACTCGAACAGTGAATTTCCCCAAAGAAAGATAACCATTAATCTGGCACCGGCCGACGTACCCAAGGAGGGGTCTTTTTATGATTTACCCATTGCCGTCGGTGTATTGGCTTCCACGATGAATTTCAACTTGCCGGAAAAGAGTCTCTTTTTCGGGGAGCTTTCTTTGGACGGAACGCTCAGACACACCAAGGGAGCTTTGCCTCTTGCTCTTTTTGCCAAAAACAACGGTTACAAACACGTCTTTTTGCCCGAAGAATCGGCAAACGAAGCGGCGGTTATTGATGGATTGAACATCTATCCGGTTGAAAATTTGGACCGAATGGTGGCTCATCTTTTGGGGAAGCGGGAAATAGAGCCGGCCGAATACGAAGAAGAAAAAGAAAAGAAAATCAAGCCGGAGTTCGACATGAAAGAGGTTTTGGGTCAAGAGCAGGCCAAAAGAGCGGCCGAAATTGCCGCCGCCGGTGGGCACAACTTATTCATGATGGGAACGCCGGGATCCGGAAAAACCATGCTCGCCAGGGCGATTCCCGGCATTTTACCACCCCTTACGGAAAGCGAATCCCTGGAGGTTACCGAAATATATTCAATATCCGGAAACACTCCTCCGGGGAGCGGTTTAATCAGAAACAGGCCGTTTCGGGCCCCTCACCACAGCATATCCAAGGTAGGACTGATAGGAGGGGGAAGCAGACCCAAGCCGGGTGAAGTCACTTTGGCTCATCGCGGAGTCTTGTTTTTGGATGAATTCAACGAATTTCCCCGCTCTGCACTGGAAGCTATGCGCCAGCCCTTGGAGGACGGCCAGCTTACCATCTCCAGAAGCAGAGAAAGGGTGAAATATCCCTCCGAATTTATGCTGATAGCTTCGGGCAATCCCTGTCCGTGCGGATATTTGAATCATCCGGAGAAAGAGTGTAAGTGCACTCCCAGGCAAGTGACCAACTACCGAAAAAAGATCTCCGGGCCCATATTGGATAGAATTGATCTTCACATTCAAGTTCCGGCTGTGGACGTGGAAAAATTGAAAAAGCAGAGAAGAAAAAACGAAGGAGAGTCTTCCGCGGAAATCAGAAAAAGGGTGATAAAAGCCAGAGACACCCAAGAAGAAAGGTTCAAAAAGGAAAAGATAAGAACCAATGCGGAGATGAAAAACAGGCACGTCAAGGCCTATTGCAATTTACCGGAAAAAACTGAAGAGATGCTCTCCCAAGCGGCTTCGAAATTCAATATTTCCGCCAGGGGGTACTTTAAGCTGATAAAAGTATCCCAGACCATTGCCGATTTGAATGACGCCGAAAAAATAAGCCCCGATCACGTGGGAGAGGCCTTGCAATACAGAATAAAAATGGATAAAAACTAATGTTTATCAAATTTTATTCAAAGGGCGATTTAGAGAGGTTCAACCTCTCCAAAATTGGGGAAGGTTTTAAAAGATTTAAAGTTTGATTTTATGAGCTTGCCCAGAAATATACGGGTCGGAAAAAAAGGAGAGGAAATAGCCCGGGAGATGCTTAAAGAGAAAGATTATAAAATTTTGGAAGCCAATTGCAAAAATAAATACGGTGAAATAGATATAGTGGCACTGAAAGAAGGGGATGTGGTTTTTGTAGAAGTGAGAACAAAAACCGGTAAAAACTTCGGATCTCCGGAAGATACGATAAAAGCCAAGAAAAAAGAGAGACTAAAAAGAAACGCCAAGGGGTATATCAAGTTCAATAAGATTGAAAATCCCTACAGAATAGATGCAGTCTGCATAGTGCTTAATGAAAATATGGAAGTGCAAAGAAAAACGCATTACGAGAACATAACTCTTCTTTCATAAAAATCTATTAGAGAGATTCAACCTCTCTTTTCTTTAACTTGGGAGAGGTCAGACCCCTCCCAAATAAACTGTCTAAAATTAAAATAGTGAGGTTGAGCCTCACTATTTATCTAAAAAAAGAGCGATGAGATTTATTTTCTCATCGCTTTTTGATGGATTACTAAAATATGACCATTGTCTTTTCTGTTTCCTTATAGTCGTATCTCTTATGACACCTGTTCTTACAATCCCTATCGCGGCACATCTCGCAGGCGTTTTTCACTAAGTAATCCCTCCTTATTGCCTCTATTATACAATAAATATATGTAATGTCAAAGAAGAAGCCGTTATCTCCTCCACCACGGCCGTCTTTTTGATGGTCGTTTGTAACGAAGAGGGTGATGATTCGTCATAATCAGTGCCGGAGAAATTACCCAAATCAAGAAAAATCCATGAAAAAAGCACTGCAAAACAAAATAATCCTTTTGAAAGAGATAAAGCCCGAAAAACGATGGGTGGCCGGTTTAAGAAAAGAAGTTTTTAGCAAAGACGAGGCGTGGCTCTTTAATCCGGTAAGTTTTGAAAAGGCGGTGGGTAGTTTGGCCTTGGCCGGAGTGACGGTATTGATGATCTTTTTCGGTCTGTCGGCTTATTTTCAAGAGATGACTGACATAGAATTTATCTATCGAGAAGCGGTACCCGCAAAGGAAAGCAAGGTAGAGGCCCGGGAAGTGGATAAAAACAAGGAGCTTTTGGATTATTTGGTTTCCGAAGTGGAAATTGAAGATTTGAGCGAATACGCAAAGTTGAGCTTGGCCATGGAAGGCACTGCGGTGATCATGGAAGAAATAGCGGAAATAGAGGAAATTATTTTAAATCTTTCAACCGCCAAAGAGTGACTGTAACAAATCGGTTGGCCGTTCGTCGTAAGATATGAATAAGAACTTTGAAAACTTAATCAATAATTGGACAGATAAAAAGGTCGAACGATTAAAAACAGAAGCGGCAATAGCCGTTAATCGATGCGCTTGAAAACGAGTGTATCGTTACTAAACATGAACAAAATTAAAAAGAATTTCGTCGTAGGCGTTTTGGCTCTATCGATGATGGCCGTAGTGGCAGTACCGACCGGCCTGCAAGCTCAAAACGTAAACGGTGAAGTGCAAACCACACAAAAAATAGTAGAGACGTTGGAAGCAAATACTGCCGTATTACTTCAAAGTAACAGTCCCGTTTCCGGAATTCCGAGCGGGTTCAGGTTCAACACGAACTTGAGAGAAGGAGTCAGGGGAAGTGAGGTCAGGTATCTTCAAATCCTTTTGAATACCGATCCGGCTACCGGAGTAGCCACGAGTGGAGCCGGTTCACCCGGCAACGAAACCGACTATTTCGGTCCGAGAACCAACGCGGCCGTAATCAGATTCCAAGAAAAGTACACCGGAGAAGTTTTGGCACCGTACGGACTTGCCCGCGGAACCGGTTTCGTAGGAACCACTACCAGGGCCAAATTGAACAGCATTTTAGCGGAAGGAGTTACACCCGTTGATCCGACACCGCCTCCCGTTGACGACAACCTTTCGGCCGTTTTGGAACAGCTCCAAAAGTTAGCCGAAGCGTTGGCTCAACTTCGGGCCAGATTGGACGACATCGACGAAGGTATAACCCCTCCCGTTGATGGTGAGGAAGCGGAAATTGTAGCTTCCAGGTTATCCACGCCGAGAAACGTCAAGTTGGGTTCACTTCAGGAAAAGGAGGTGACCGCTTTTGAGATCGAATCAAAAGAAGGCGCTTCCACTATCCGAAGAGTGGATTTGATTTTTGACGACAGCAACGTTTCCAGAACCAACATCGAAAGAGCCCTGGAAAGCGTTAGTCTGGTAGTTGACGGGGAAGTGATGGGAAGCTATTCCATTGTCAGGAATTCAATTGACAGGAACAACCTGAGTATCAGGATTTCCGGACTTGAAATAGAAATTCCGGCCAATGAAACGAAAAGTGTTTATGTCAGAATTTCTACCGATGAACACCAGCAATCGGGAGTAGTCGGTCTTCGAATTCCGAATGACGGAATCAGGGTTGTTGACGGAAGCGGATTGAATCAATATGTAGGTGGGTTCGATCTGAGATCATTTGAACTTACCGAAAGAGAGATAGCTCAAATCAGCATTACCGAATCCGACGACACGCCCGAAGAAAGAATCGTTGTTCTGGAAGAAGACGACCCCACCAAGGACGTAGAACTTCTTCACTTCAATCTTGAAGTGGAAGACGGAGACGTTGAACTTATCGACTTGTTGGTTAAAATCACTTTGACTTTCAGTGACGATTTAAACCAGGCCGGTTTCGCCGGTGAATTCAGTGACATCATTACTGATGTAAGGGTTTACTACGACGGAACGCTCCTGGACGGAGAGACTTCCGACGAAGCTTTGGGTAGCAACACTTCCAAGGAGTTCGAGATTCTTTTCAGCGGACTTGATTTAGTTCTTGAAGAAGGTGAATATGAATTCATGGTGGAAGTTGATTTTTCCGATCTTGAGAAAGAATATGAAGGTTTGGAAGTTTCGGCCAGTGTTGATGCGGAAGATATTGAAGCCGACGACTTGTTCGACTTCGAATCTCTGGAAACGAGTGATCTCAGTGGTGTAGCGGAAGGAGAAATCCAGTATCTCTATACCGTAGCTCCCTCATTAACCGTTACGGAAACCGAGATCGAATATGTACGCAAGGATGATTATGACACCGTAGTTGGTAGTATCATGTTTGAGCTGGAAGCTCTAAACGGTGATGTCTACCTTGAAAAGGCGACTACCGGGGATAATCTTGAATTTGCAGTATTGAGATGGACCGGAAGTAAAGATCTTGACGGCAGCAACGGAAACTTGGTTCTTAATCTCGGTCACATTTACACTGATGCAAAAAGCAGCGGAGGATATTTCGTAGTTGAAGAAGGCAAGACCGAAGAGTTCGAAATTTACTTCGAAATCAGCTCTCGGGCCGACTCACCGGGTGACTTCGGAACCGACAGAGGCAGAGTGGAAGTAGAAAGCTTCACTTGGGGTAATAAGGACAACCTTGACGCTTACGAGTGGACCGGAACTTTCATAGAGGACTTCAGAACGGGAAGAATCACCATCAGAGAATAACTCGATCTTGTAAGGATATGAAAAAACCGCCAATATTAGCGGTTTTTTCATCCCTTACTTTCTGTGTTCTTAGAAAATATAATGAACTAATAGCGGGATTTTGTCTTATCATAGTAAAGCGAGGTTTTCACTGAAATAGAGGAAGGGCTTGATTTATTTTTTAAAAGTTATATAATATATATACTTTGTAGTAAAGAAGCACTACTTCAAGGTAAAAAGTCGCATTACTAATAAAATAAACTTCTTAGAAGAATTTATTATTAATGGCGAACAAGCGATAAAAGCTTGTCCGTCAAATTTACAAAATGAATAACTTAACCAAAAAAATAATAATAGCGGTTTTGGCTCTCGCCATGGCCTCCAGTTTTCTGATGGTTTCGGCTCAAGAAGCTGAAGCCGTAAATGGCATGGGTGACATTGAGGCTCTCGCCGAAGATCTCGGCGTTGATGTCTCCGACCTTGTTCGAATGATGAACATTAGAGTCGAAGACGAGAGAGTCAAAGGAGTCCAAGACACACAAGCTGTAGGAAGAATCCCTCAAGGATTCACCTTCACCGGAAACTTGGATCAGGGTTCGAGAGGTTCGGACGTTAGATACTTGCAAATCTTTTTAAACGACAATCCGGCTACCAGAGTAGCTACAAGCGGAGCCGGCTCACCGGGACAAGAAACCGACTATTTCGGCACCAGAACTAAAAATGCCGTTATAAGGTTTCAAGAAAGATACGCCTCCGAAGTCTTAAATCCTTACGGCTACACCAGAGGACACGGATTCGTAGACGCCGCTACCAGAGCCAAGCTCAATGAGCTTCTCGGTAGAGAGGCACCGGTTGACCCGGCCCCGACACCCGACCCGACACCGACCGATCCCGTTTTGGAACAACTCCAGCAATTGTTAGCCGCAGTGCAAGCGATTCAAGAAAGAATCGATGAACTGGAAAGAGAAGTTGACAGACCGAGAGAAGGAGAAGAAGGTCTTATTTACTTCAGTCGCCTTTCCAGGCCTCGGCTCAGTTCAATGAGAGACGGAGAATCGGACGCCGAAGTGATGGGAATAAGATTAGAAGCCGAAGATTCGGATATCAGCATCAGAAGAGTGGATCTCAACTTGGAAGGATGGCAATCCGACCGCGAAAACAGAAAAAGACCGAGAACTCTTCTTGAAGATGTTTCTCTTTGGGTAGACGGCAGGGAAGTTGCCAGAAGAAATGTTGATCGGGACACTGTCGGAACCGGCTATTTAGAGACTCTCAGATTCAGTGGTCTTGATATTGATATTCGAGAAGGTTATTACGAAGATCTTATTGTCAAAGCCAGCTCGGAGCCCTTCAGAGAGGGTTATCTGGAAGTTTCTTTCGATAGTGACAGTTTCAGATTTCTTGACGGACTTGATATAGGTCAAACCGACGGAATGCAAACCGGTCAAAAATTTTCAATTACCGAATCTGATGAAGAATTAATTATTGAATCTACCGGTAGAATTGAAGAAGGTATAGTAAAAGTGGAAGAAGATGCATTGGATGAGATTGATTTACTTGAATTTACCGTTGAAGCCAAGCAAGACACTTATTTGGAAAGTTTGGACGTTAGACTCAGTGATAACTCCGATTACATTGACTACTTATCTTTGAGTGATGACCGGGAACTTTTGGACGAATTTAGAGTTTCCGGAAGCGGACGCTACGAAATCCTTCCCATGCTTGAGCTCGACGCCGGAGAAACTTACACTTTCATGATTTCGGGAGAGACTCACGATATTTTAAGAGAAGATCAGGGCGGAACGGTGAGCGTAGAAATTATCGACGCTTTGGCGCTTGATTACTATGATTATGAAATAGAAGGACTGGACATAGACGCCGAAGGTGAAGATCTGGAAGTTTACGTAGCAATGCCCGAGTTTACTCTTCTCGACCAAAGACTTTATCTTTTTGGTGACAATAAGAGGGGAGACGGATTTGTTGAATTTGAAATTGAAGCGGCAGGTGGTGACATTTTGATAGATTACATCGACTTTTCCAACACCGGAAGAGGCGATTTCCACTCACCAATAATAGTTTACGACGGTGATGACTATCAAGAAATGGAAGGCGGAGTGATAGATCTAAGCGGAATAGATGCAATATCGGAAGGAGATACGGTAGAAGTTATGGTTGAAGGAGTAATCAACGGAGCCGGCTCCAGAGAAAGGGTGAAAGTTTTTGAAATCGGATGGTCGGTAGAAGACTATGACGGTGACGACGGCTTCATCTATCAATCCATCTTTAGTGACAACTACGACTTTATTGACGATCTTGAAACGGAAAGAAAGTGGATTAGTGACTTTCCCAGTCCCATTTTGTACTAAAAGTTAAATTTAGATTTTGGATAAAAGCCCCTTAACCGGGGCTTTTTTGTTTACGGTAATTGTTTTTAAGTTTACGTTACAGTTTACGGTGTTGACATTCTTAGCGGATAAGTTATTATATAGTTGACGGTAGTTAATATAAAAGTTTACAGTTCAGTTTACGTTATGACCACAAAACAAAAAGCAAAAGAGATAATAAAAGAAAAAGGAGAAATAACTCCCGGTGAGCTTGCCAAAAAGGCCGGCGTTTCCCGTCAGCAGGCCAGCAAGGTGATAGGTCGGCTCAAGAAGGAGGGTTTGGTTATCAGGGTGGGTCGGGGACCGCAAACGACCTATATAACCCCCGGCAACGAAAAGTTCGAAAGCGACAACTACCGGAAAACCTTTCCCAATCAAGACCCTCAAGAAGACAAAGTGGTTTCCGAGGCCAAGCTTTCCAATCTTTTTTTGAAAAAGCTTCCCGACAACTTGGAAGAGATTTTCGATTACGCTTTTTCCGAAATGATAAACAACGCCATTGAACACTCCCGGTCGGAAAAAATAAAGGTTGAAGCCGGAAAGGAGAAAGACTTTTTAACTTTCACCGTCCGTGATTTCGGGGTGGGAGTTTTTAAAAACATAATGGAAAACAGAAAGCCCGGATCCGAACTGGAAGCGATTCAGGACTTGCTCAAGGGAAAGACGACGACTATGCCCGAAGCACATTCCGGAGAAGGAATATTTTTCACTTCCAAGGTAGCCGATATCTTCATATTGGAGAGTTTCGGTTACAGATTGCAGGTTGATAACATGCTTGACGACGTCTTCGTGGCCAAAAAAGAAAAGCCCCTGGAAGGAACCAAGGTGATTTTCAGAATTAAAAAGGACACCGACAAGAAGTTGGAGGAAGTTTTCAAGGATTATCAAACGGTCGAGACCGAGTTCGGTTTCAACAAGACTGAAGTGGTGGTTAAATTATACGAAACCGACGTTGATTACGTCTCCCGGTCTCAAGCCAGGAGGGTTTTGGTGGGCTTGGATAAGTTCAAAAAAATAGTTTTGGATTTCAAAGACGTTTCCGGAATAGGGCAGGCCTTCGCCGATGAAATTTTCAGGGTTTTTCAAAAAAGGAATCCGGATATAGAGATTGAGACCAAAAACGCAAACGAGGCGATTGAATTCATGATAAAAAGAGTTGAGCCGGAATAGGAAAGCCGAGTGGAGCGACTTCGATTACTCTCAAATAGCGGTAAAAATAATTTGATAAAATAAAAGCGCAACTCTGTTTAGTTGCGCTTTAGAGTTTTAAGATCTCTCTTACTATCCAAAAAATGTTATTTGAAACAATAATCAGATAATATATATTGGCAAGACGCAGAATGTGAAGAGAATTTATCTTAAGAGTGAAATCCCAAATCGAAATTCGATGAGTTTTCAATCCTACTCGGTGGTAAAGATAAAGAGAGACAATCAAAGGAACAAATATCTTAATGGCCAAAAGAAGCAACGGCTTGTCTATCAAACGATTGGCTATCAGCAAATTAACTTCATAGAGATTAAAAAACTGAACCCCCACGATGGTGGTGAACATATCCATTACATTCAAAAGGACAAGCAACAGAGCAAGCTCGACAAAACGGATTCGCGAAACCATCTCCAAACCCTCCTTTCAATTTAATTTTT
>PWHM01000031.1 GCA_003554915.1 Candidatus Nealsoniibacteriota bacterium | reverse complement strand
TCTCCAGTTGATTTATCCAGTAATCCAGGCCCTCGTCATCTTCCAGATCACCTGGATCCCGGTTGAACAGGTTGTTATAGATCTGGACAACAAAGTCTTCCATCATTTCAGGACTGATCGGTTCTCCCTGCTGATAGGCGGCAAAGTAGTCGTATTCTGCTGCAGCCTCGGGCTGCAGGGCGAAGTTGGAGGCAAACCAGGAGGCATCCTTGGTCCTGCCCGCAGGGTCCTCCTCACCCCACTGATCTATCCAGTAATCAAATCCCTCAGGATCAGGCACCCGGCCCCAGTAAGCCACGTAAATACTGCCGACCCAGTCCTGTCCAGTAAGCCCTTCAGCCATAACTCCCTCCTGAATCAACTTCTGTTAAACAGTCTGTGAAAAAATGATCATGTATGCCTTGGAATACTTTGATTCCAACAAGCCATACATGATTTTTACAGGCTGTAAATCTTAACAATGTTTGCACAACATTGTTGTAATCCCCGGGCCAGGATTTTATTATGGCTGGATTCAGTTTGCATCTCCAAACCCGACCCAAAAAATATCCCCGGCTCCAACCAATGTGGAGCCGGGGATATGTTTATTTTCAGCTATGATTACTGAAGTCTGGTTTTGGCGTTTTGCCTCAAGATTTTTGTATCCGGGTTCGGATTTTCTGGACTCGAACCCGGATTCCTTTGTGATCAGGGATCAACCGTTTTCTGCTTCAACATACTGGTTAGCCCAGTAGCCTACGCCGATGAGATCGAGTTCATCTTCTTCTCCATTGCCTATGAAGTCACTTACTTCTTCAGCTGAGAGGCCTTTTTCTCTCCCCATCTCAAAATTGCCGTCATTTTCTGCGTCAGGATTCCAATGCTTACCTGTATCCATTTCGATGATACCAAAACTGTCTGCCCCATCGAACCCTCCAGTCTCAGCGGCTAACCAGTACTCAGCCTCTCCATCTGTACCGAAGAACATGCCTTCGTAGACATTAAGATCAGCGTCACCTTCCCAGCCAATTGCTTGGTCAGTATCAAGTTCAAAACCAGTATCTTCGAAATCAAAGGCACCCTCATCAGAATCTGTATCCCACTCTGTATCACCTTCTTCTTCACTAAAGAGGTAAGCATCGGTTTTGTAGGCATCATTTCTGTCACCGGTATATCCAGTATAGCCCTCAGCTGTATTGAAGCTCAATTCTGGTGTGCCATTTCCATCTAGCTCAACTTCCAGTCCCTGGAAGCTGAATGCCTGGAAGTTAGCAGCAGACACTTGAGTAATGCCGTCTTCGTGGTCGTCGAACTGTGCAAGATTACCAGTGGCACCATCCTGGTCAGACACGATCTTTATAGACCCATCATCACTTGCAGTAAGGGCGAAGTCGAAGTCAGCATCTTCATCAAGCTCAAGAATACCGTCTCCGATCACCACTTCAGCATTTTCTGCATTTTCCCATTCATCAACTGCTTCAAACTGATCAGCAGTCCTCGTGAGTGTTCCATCCTCATCTAAGTCAACTATGAGATCTTCATGTGGTACCGGTAAAGATGTGTAACCAGTAATATCTGCTTCATCTTCCTCTGACATAGACAAGGTAACATTTTTAGTAGTTACTGAAGCAAGGTCACGGTCATCAGAATCACCAAGAGTATTGACGACAACATTACCTTCAACTCCGGTAATAGTCTGGCCATGTGCCTGAGCAGCGGAAAGGGTCAGCTTATTGCCGGCTAAGTTCACTGGGAAGTGGCCCAGATTGGTTCCTTCATGCAGAGTTACTTTGTCATCCAGGATGTATGCCTCTTTAGCTACATCTTCGTCTATATCGCTCAGGTCAACCTCGCCTTCGCCAAGCTCATGCACATAGACCCCTCCCTCACCAGTGACTTTACGTTCGTCAGCCTGGTCAGCTGTCATGTATAGCTCAAGAGGAGGATGGTCATTGGTTTCATTCAATACAAATGAAGTATTATCATCAAGAGTAGCATCTTCTACATTGAGCCTGTCATTGCCAGTAAGTATAACCTCTGTATCGCCCAGTTCGCCTGTGAAATCCAGGCCGTACTCATCGGCATCCAGGCCAGTTCGGAGAGCCAGAGTCAAACCTCCATCAGGAGTTATCTGGGAAAGGTCTGCTTCATCATTTTCGTGGAGATCTTTCACTACAACTTTCCCATCTCCAGTGATAGCAGCAACACTTTCTGCCAAGGCTGCTGTAATGGTCATTTCTTGATCGGTGTCTACAATCAGTGTGTATTGATCTGAGTCCTTATCCAGATCAGCTTCGACAGGATCAGTATTGTCATTTGCAACAATTTTATCTCCATCTTCAATTTCAGTAACGGTAAATGTTTCATCTTTTGCACTTTTAAAGCTTATCTTTTCGTCATCTTCATTAACTTCTATACTGAAGCCAACATGTTCAGTGACCGTGGTAAAGCTGAAGTCGTAAGCCTCAGCCAGAGTCACATCAGTATCCCCTTCCCAGGCTACCGCATCTGTGCCGATATTAACTGTCTTTTCAGTATCAGAAGCCAAATCCTCGTCAGGTGTGATGGTCAGAACATCGTCCTCAACTGAAACCTCGCCTTCTAAGAGAGCCGTGCCGGACAGGGTGATGTGTTCCCAACCATTTTCCAGCAGCTGAATATCCTCATCAAAAGTCACAGTTATATCTGTGTCTACCTTTACGTCTTCTGCGTTATCATCAGGATCGGTCTCAATCACATTGATGTTATCAGGATCCGGGTCGAGTTCCTGCTCCAGGATTTCCTCTCCCTTCTCTTTCTGCTCCTCTACATTGTCAGGGGTGGTTGCCTGGATGATCTCTCTCAACTCCGGGCTCCTGGCAAATTCAACCGCCTCATCCCCTTCCAGCCCCTGATCCACTATCTGATCTTTAACATGCAAAGCAACATCAGTCTTGGCCTTTAAGGTATCAGCATCCTCGCCCCCTGCATCCAGAGCGGAATGCGAAACTGCAGCTATGAACTCCCCGGGATCCACCGCTCCGGTCTCCAGTTGATTTATCCAGTAATCCAGGCCCTCGTCATCTTCCAGATCACCTGGATCCCGGTTGAACAGGTTGTTATAGATCTGGACAACAAAGTCTTCCATCATTTCAGGACTGAT
>PWHM01000047.1 GCA_003554915.1 Candidatus Nealsoniibacteriota bacterium | reverse complement strand
TTACTCCTTCTAAAAGAGCAACTATTGCTGACCCTTCAATTCCGTTTATGATTTCGATTTCTCTCGTTACTGAAGCAACTTCTTCCGTTCCATCAACCACTTCAACAAAATAGAGGCCAACCTCCGCCGTTTCATCTATCTCTTCTTCGATCATCTCACCAGATATTTCATCAAAAACTCCATCAGTTACGGCTTCAACCACTTCATTGGAATCGACGGTAACTGTAATTACATGAGGAGTTATGACCTGTGCCGCCATCTCATCATCTTCTTCTACCACGCCGTATCCGGCGAATCTTGCTTCAAAGTCAAAAACCACTTCGAAAACTCCTTCCTCCACCTCATTTGTTTCTACATAAAGCAGGTTTTCACCTTCACGCTCCGTAAAGGTAAGAGCTTCTTGTCTTACCCACTCCTCAGCTATCTCTTCCGCCTCCTCAGCGGTGTATTCAACTTCTTCCACTTCAATAAGCAGATATCCGGCAATCAAAACAGCTAAAACTATTAAGATTCCGATTAATATTTTTTTGTTCATGATTTTATTTACACTTATGCTTTTCGACCTTTTTAAACCTTTTTTATATTTTAGCACAACTTATAAATTAAACAAAACCCCCGCCAAAACACGCGGGGGGTAAGCAGATTTAAATTAATCCATCTAAAGCTCGATCTCTTCGTAGTCGTCGTCAAGTTCCTCATCGAAATCACCGTCGAGGTCTTCTTCCAATTCATCTTCGAGGTCCTCTTCGAAATCCTCTTCGAAAGGATCTTCCGAATCTTCGTCATCGAACTCTTCATCAAAATCGTTGTCCAGAGGATCTTCAATCTCGGGATCCTCCAGCTGCGGATCAATCGTCTCGGGTTCTTCCATCCATGCAACAGCTAAAATAATCCCAAGAACGACGATTACGATAACGACGATCAATATTGTTTTTTTATCCATGTTCTTGAAAATAGATTTGTTCACCGACCTTTTATATTAATCCACTACAAGTATATAAAAAATTAATCATTTTTGCAAATAAATTAAAACCTAAAAAAAAGCGCCCGAGAGGGCGCTGAAGTTGAGGTTGCCGAAGTTAAAATAAAATGTCAATTTTTTCTAATATATTTGGGTCGAGTTAGGTCTATGGAGGCGTTCTCTTTGTAATAAAGCCTAAGATAAAATCTTCCGGTTCCGCTGATTTGCATGGCTATCTCTTCCCTGTCTTTATAAGACTTCGTAAAAAGGCATTCAACCGCTTTTGCTTTTTCGAAGTAGAAGTTATATTTTCTGATCGGTCCGTTTCCGTTTTTGGGAAGCATCGCCACCACATAGTCCCTGGAAGTGAACTTTTTTTCGTCAGCAATTATCTCTCTGGTATAATCCTCTATCTCTATACAAACCGAATCTACATCGAGCGAAATGGGAGCGGCGTTTATAAAAGTAGCCAACGGTTTTTCGATCTCGGAAAGGTCCTTAATTCTATCTCCGTCTCCGTAGCAATAAAAGTTAAGTCCTTCCGTCTTCTGATCAAGTAGTCTTTCGGGTGCCGATAAGTTTTTAATATGCACTTTATCCCCCCCCTTTCACCGAAATTATAAATTTAAACAATTATTTTGTCAAATAATATAAAAAAATGGTATACTTAATCACATTATCAACCAATTAGAAAACAAATGAAAATAACGAATCTAAAAACAGAAAACTATAAAAGCATAACGGATCCTCTGGAAATAACTGAATTTTCCAATTTTAATATTTTAGTCGGACCCAATAACGCCGGGAAAACCAACATTTTGGATTCCTTGGAATTATTTTTCAGCCCCGACAACGATTCCTTAAAAAGAAAAGGGGCTTCTGTTCATTTGGAAATCAAAAAAAGAGATGAAACTGTTACCTTCGTCTATAAAGATGGACAACTGGCCGGTGATATCTCAGGTGAAGAGTATGTTAAGTTAACCGAAAGAGTAATAAGGATAAATGAATTTCTTCCCATTGACAAAATCGCCACCAAAAAGCTAAAAAGTTTCAAAAAAAATCATTTCAAAAGATATAAAATCTTTTCCAAAACCTTGGAAGAATATTTTCAAGATATCCATATAAGTGAAGAGCTTTTCAAAGCCAACGTGCTAACTGAAGAAGGAAAAAAACCGTTAAAAAGAATGGGGGAAGGGTTTAAAAGGCTTTTCGTAATGCTTTTTTACATCTATAATCCCGCTTATGACATAATTTTAATCGATGAGCCGGAATTACACCTGCATCCGTCCGTTATCAAAAAATTTTTAAAGATAATAAGTGGGGAAAAATTAAGCAACCAGGTTTTGATGACTACCCATCACCCTACCTTCGTTCAAGCGAAATTCTTGGATAAAATCTGGCGCGTAGCGAGAAATGAAAATCACAGCACTTCGGTATACAAAATGGGAAAAGGGAAAATAAAAGCGGAAAGATTCGTTCAAGAAATAAATGACGATAATTCAGCGATGCTTTTTGCCGACAAGGTTCTGCTGGTGGAAGGAGTCTCCGACAGCATATTGATGAGAGGGTTGATAGACAAATTTTATGAAGAATCAAAAGACATAAAGGTGGTTTATTCCGGAGGTGTGGGAGATATAGATTTATATGAAAAAGTCTGTAGCGTATTTAATATTCCTTATATCGCGATGATGGATGAAGATGGCTTGGAGAGTTTCTGGAATAAAAAATTCGATCCGAATTCAAAAAAAGGTGTTGAAGAAAAAAAGAAGCTTTTGAAGGAAAAAGGTATTTTCGTTCTAAACAATTCCCTGGAAGAGAATTATCCGAAAAAATACCAAAACAAGGAAACTAAACCACTTAACGCACTTTCGGCGGCTACACAAATAAAAAAAGAGGATTTTGAATCCTCCAAAATGGCTGCTCTAAAAGAGGTAATAGAAAACCTTTAAGACCAACTATAATTCTTTATTTTAAAAATCTCATACATGGCCTCCAGATATGTAGAGAAGCTCCAAGCTTGACTTATAGCTCCTTCGGCTTCGAGGCTTTTAGCTGAGCTCAGCTCACTGTGATGACCGATAGCCCCTTTCCATAAAAGATTCTCCCTGCTCGCTTCCAATATTTTGTTTATTTCGTAAGAAAACTTACCCTCATCCAACCTGTTCATGCAGATGGCCGCAAAGTTGTTAATAAAAAACCAGCTGTCTCCTTGATGGTAGCTTTGTGAATTTTCTCCGGTGTGTGTCGAATTAAACCTCGAATCCTCCTTGCTGATCGTAGCTATTCCACCCCAATCGAGCCAAAGCTCATGAAGGGCTCTTCTAAAGCAGTTTTTCCATTCCTGATCCGATAAAAGCTCGGGGTATATGTAGTAAGCTAAAAAAAGATTGGGTCTGATAGTTTTATCCACCCTATTTTCCCCGGGGAGATATCCGTCAGCTAAAACATATCCGTCCCAAAATACATTATACACTTTTTTCTTTAAATCTTCTTCCATCTTCCGATAGTCCGCTTTTTTTTCGGAGTCGATAATTTTTCCCAATTTATACATATTGAGCCACAAAGCTTGCATTTCTATTCTCGCCCCTTCTCTGGAAATTGAATCCATCCAGGTTCCTTTCGGTTCGGTTGTTTTTAAAACTTCATCAGAATTAAAATCGACACACCTCCTCAATTGAGTGGCCAGTTTTTTTTCTTCCTTATCGGAAAACTCATTAAGAAAGAGAAACGCTCTTTTAAAAACCCACCCTACTCCGTCGGCTGAATCTGTCCGCTCGAAATCATTATTTTTGTTTTCCAAAAGAGACCGGAATACATCTTTAGCTTTCTGTTTATTGATTACATTCAATCCTCCCAAAGAAATAGCTTCATCTCTCTTCCAAAATTGAAAAAACCAAGGAAACCCAGCGAAAATTCTTTCTTTTTCATCAACTATTAAGTTTTCAAGTCCGGTTTTGGCAGCAACAAAATCAACCGGTTCGTTCTTATTTTTTTCCAAATTTTTAAGATGTAGATCATCATTCAAAGGCATCTCCGCTTTTTCTTTATTTTTAAAAGCGGAAAATAAAAGCTTTTTACCCTCCAAAATAAGAGCTTTGTAGACCGCTTTTTCAAAAGGTGGCGAGTTCCTTTTTTTATCCAGATTATAGTATCTAACGAATCTTTCGCTTATCTTTTCAAAGTTATCATAGCCCGTTATCGCCAAAAAGAACGTCTCGTTTTCAGTTTCCGCTTTAACTAACAGTCTTCCATCGCTTTCCTTTATTTCATATTCCGAATAGTCGTCTCCATAAGAATTTCGCATGTCCAGCACCAATTCGATTCTCCTTTTTTCTTTTAGCTCATAGATCAAGCAATGTTTGTTTTCCGGAATAGAAAAGGATTCCTTGAAAGAATCCCCTTTTCTTTGAACTTTACTGAAGTGATTGTCAATTTCCGAAACCGAGCTTCTGTTTGCCGGTCTGATGTCTTCAATAATCTTATACATTTCTTCTTTTAATCCATAGGAAAAAGAAACGAACCAACCCTGATATCTGCTTTCGGGGCCATCCGCAAACCAAGCGTAATCCCCCAATTTGTTACCCAAAAGGAAAGAGGCGTTATCCTCTACATCCCTTTCCCATTTATTTTCACTTATTGTGTGTCTCGCCTTCATTCTAATGCTTTATTGTGAGCCTTAATATAATTTTCTACAAAATCTTCCCAGTCCGCTTCGGAAGCGATTTTTCTGGCTTCAATTTTATTATCCACCCTTCCTTGTCTATCGAACTTCGAAAAGCGGTGCATAAAATCGGTCAAGTCAGCAACGGCTTCCGAATCGGGCCGCTTGTGTCTTTTTAAAATATATACGCCTTCCTTGCCTTCTTTTTCTTCAAGAGTCTGTCTATACCTTCCGAAACCGGCTAAATCGGTAGTAACGGAAGCTACACCCAATGCAGCTGCTTCAAGAGGAGTATATCCCCACGGCTCATAGAAGCTGGGAAAGACTCCCAAATGGCAAGCTTCCAGAGCTTCTTGATAGCTTAGATTGGAAAGACCGTCGTGCCCGGTAAGATATATCGGGTAATAAATTACTTTCACCGGATCCCGCTCTTCATTGGTTAACCCGTGCTCTTTCAAAGAATTTAAAATTCTGTCGTTCGGATCGGCTAAATCATGAGTCGAAAGCGGAGGGCTTTCTTCGTCTCTTTCCAAACGGAGAAGCTTTTTCTCTATTTCAAAAAGATAGTTTTCGCTAATTATATTTTCGGTAGTGATATCTTCTTCATAAAGTAAATTATAAAGAATTTTTTCTTCAATCTCAGGCATGGCCCCGGTCAAAGAATCTTTAATATCTTGAAAAAACTCCTTGTTTTCTACAAGCTGCCTTTTAACTGATCTGGCATCACTGGGAACCCAGAAAAAAGCCACTATCGTTTTGTCATTGTTTTCATCTTCTTTCAATCTGTTGTTCAGCTTGGAGAGAGATTTCACAAAAAGATCGACTCCTTTGGCTTTATACTCATTCCTTCCGATTATGAAATAAAACAAAGTGTTCTCCATATCAAAGCGATAATAGGGAAAGAAATAAGAAACGACGAACTCTCTCAGTCTCCTTCGCTGCAGTCTGTGCTTTATGACTATCTCCTCGAAGGTCAAAAACTTTTCCAGGTTTAAACCGTTGGACAAAACGACGTCCGGTTTTCTTCCTAAGAAATTTTCCGTTTCCATTCCGGTTATTTCACTTACGGTAGTAAAGGTGTCCGCTTTTTCAGCCGCTCTTTTTTCCACTTGATGTTTTGGATGAACGTTATTTTCATAAGCGGCTTTCGCAGGGTCTATATTATCGAATTCGGTATAAAAATTAACATCATTGTAAGCCAAGGTTCTTCCCAAGCTGGTGGCGTGAGTGGTAAAAACCGTTGAGATAGCGGATTTTCTTTCATTTAAGTATAAGAGCCCCCCACCGGCGAGCCATTCATGAAAATGAGCTACCGCTTTCGATTTTTCGGGCAGGTTGTCAAAAACTTTTTCAATCACCTTCCCGGTAGCCCAAGACCAAACTACGGGTTCGTCAAAAGTTTTACCCGCTCCCAGGGAGTCTACTCCGTAACTTTCCCATAAAACTTTTTTTATATTATTTACTTCTCCGAAAAAATCCTGAAAATCAATAAGGATCACTCTCGGCCTTCCTTTGACCATCCACCTTCCGTAATAACAGTTGATACCTTCCCTTTCCAGCTCATTGAAAACTTTTTCCATCTCCTCGCCGGGGGCCTCCTGTTTGAATTCACCCTTGTTTTTATTTAAATCATAAGGACCTATGAGAATATAATTTTCTCCGTATTTTTCGACCATATCGGCCGCTTTTGATTCCAAAACTCTGTATATCCCCCCTACTTTATTGCAAACTTCGAAAGACACTTCGAATAAGAAGTCAGCTTTTGGTTTTTGTTTTTTCATAAGTTTTTAGTTTATTTTTTACTCTTAATTTAAAGTCATTAAAAGCATTGGCGTATGAAATGAAAGCTTCATAAGGTGACTCGTAAGGGCTGAAATAATTATGAACCGTTCCGTCTTCGAGCCCTTTTGTTGAAATATAATAAAAATGATCCGAAGTTTGAAGCTTTCTCCACTCCTCGATAAGTTTCTCGTCCCCGGTTTTTAAAACATCTTCTTCCAAGTCATAAATTTTGCTCAAAAGGTCTCTTTGCATGGAATTTCCGATCCAGGCGGAAAGATCTCGCTCATTGTCCGCCCAAGAAGTAAAAAACGGAACGTCCAATTCGGCAAATTCATTATATTTTTTAGACGCTTCCGAAAGAGTGGCAAAATTATTGTCGGGATGCTTTAAAATTTCTTCGGGGAGATTTTTCAGAAAGTCGAAAATTCCGGTTTCTTTCCACTGATGCTCACCGAAAGTTTCATAGTCCATGAAAAGATTCACCACTTCACCGTTTCCGTTTATCGCCGAAAGCCATTGGGCGAACTTGGGAGCCGTGAGTGGATACTCCTTCCATTTTCTGCTTGAAAAGCGAAAGGCGATATCATCAGAAAGCTTATAGTTTTTTAAAAAAAGCGTAATGTTTTCTCCTTGGGGCTTGTACAAAAAATTAGGGCTTCTCCATCCTAATACTTTATCCGCCCCCTCGGCCAAGATGCCGTCATATCCCATTTTTGCAACTTCCGCCGCTAAATCATTGTTGTAGAAAAGCTCGGTTGATCTAAAAATATTCGGCTTGTAATTGAAAGCATCTTTAACTTTCTCACGGTGTAGTTCGACTTGTTTTCTGAATTCTTCTTTTGAATATAAAAAAGCAAGAGAGTGATAATAAGTTTCGGATAATACCTCTACCCTACCGGTATCGATCAACTTTTTAAAAGATTTTAAAGTTTCCGGTGAATACATTTCCATCTGATCCAAAGCCACACCGGAAAATGAAAAACTGATTTTGAATTCGGGATATTTCTTTAAAAGATCAAGTAAAAGCTCGTTCGTGGGAAGATATGACTTACGAGCCACCTTTTTTAAAACTTTCTTATTATTTAAATTATTTTCACCATTTTCATTAAAATAATTATGCTCTTTTCCGATATCGAAGTATTTATATTTTTTTACCCTGAAGGGTTGATGGACTTGAAAATAAAAGCAGACCGAAGGCATAGTCTTTATTTAATTAACGATTGATAAATTTTTAAGCATTTATCGGCAGCTGAGTCCCAGGTTATTTTATCGACTTCCGCTTTACCGTTTTCCGTAAGACAGTCTTTCAAGCAATCATGATTCAAAGTGGTTAAAATCTTATTGGCCATTTCTTTCGTATCCCAAAAATCGACCTTTAAAGCGTGGGTGAGAACTTCGGAAACTCCGGATTGTTTAGAAAGCAAAACCGGCGTTCCGTTAATCAAAGATTCCAAAGGGGTAAGTCCGAAAGGCTCGGAGACCGAAGGCATCACGAAAAGATCAGCGGATCTGTAAAGTCCGTGCAATTCCTCACCCCTTATAAAGCCCGGAAATAAAACTTTGTCAGAGATACCCAGCTCCGAAGCTTGGCGAATTATCTGATGTTCCATATCTCCGGATCCGGCCACAACGAATATAATTTTTTCATTGTGCTTTAAAACTTCTTGAGCCGCCTCCAAAAAGTAATCCGGTCCTTTTTGTAGAGTTATTCTACCAACAAAGAGAACCGTCTTATATCCCGCCTCTTTAAAGGCCTCGAGTAGATTTTTACCGACCGGCTTCTCTTTTAAGTTGACTCCGTTGTGGGCTACTTCCACCTTGTCGGAGGGAATGTTATATTTTTCAACTATTATATTTTTAGTGTAATTACTTACCGCAACGACTTTGTCGGCCAATTCCATTCCTTCTTTTTCTCTTCCATAAACTCGACTATCGATTCCCTTTCCTCCTCCCCTGTCGAATTCCGTGGCGTGTACGTGGACGACCAACGGCTTTCCGGTTACTTTTTTAGCCTCCACTCCGGCCCCGAAAGAGAGCCAGTCGTGAGCATGTATAACGTCGAATTTTTCAAAGAGAGCTATTTTTTTAGCGCACTTTCTATAGGCGGCGACCTCCTCAAAAAGTGTTTCGCCGTAGATATTGTCTTCTTCACGTAAAATGCTTTCATATTTTTCGGGAGAAATATAAGGCGAAAGACAAGAGTTTACTTCTATTTCTTTATAGTTAACATTGGCAGAAAGCAGATTGAAAAAGCCCCGGTCCATCGCTTCGGTTTTTCTGGGAACAACGAATGTCAAGTCAACCCCTCGCTCACTCAATTTTTGGGAAAGTCCCAAACAAGCAACGCCCAAACCTCCACTATTTTCCGGTGGCAGCTCCCATCCGAACATTAAAACCTTAACCTTACCCATAATTATTCCTCCTTAAGATAATTGATAAATTCTTATTTAACGGGAATTTGAAACCAAAAAGTGGACCCCTTTCCTTTTTCACTTTCAAAATCTATCTTCCCTCCCAGCTTTTCGATTATCTCCTTGGTTAGAAACAGTCCCAAACCGGAACCGGTCTCCTTAACCTCTTCGACATTGCTCGCCCTCTCGAATTTCTCAAAAACTTTGTGATGTTCTCTTTTGGGTATTCCTATACCGCTGTCTTCAACTTCAAAGACTATCTTTTTATCTTCTTTCCTAAGTCTCACCTCAACGTTTCCTCCTTCCGGTGTATATTTAATAGCGTTGGAAATCAAATTATCCATTACAATTTCCAATTGGGACGGGTCACTGATTACCTCGGGTACATCTTCAAAACTTTTCTTTATCTTCACCGGTTGATTTTCATCCACCATATAATCTTTAAGTATATCTTCGGCTAACTCTTTTATTGAAAACTTTTCTTCGACGAATTCGTGACCTTCCTGATCCATTCTGGAGACCATAAGCAAATTATTCACCATATCGGACATTTTTTCAACATTGCTCTCCAGTCCTTCCATAATCTCCTTCTCCTCTCCGCTTTTTTCAATCTCATCCTTCAAATCTTGAAAGCCCCATTTTAAAGTGGTGAGCGGAGATCTCAACTGATGGGTTACCAGATCGATAAAATCGGACTTCATTTGATTCGCCTGAGCCATTTTTTCAAAACCACTGACTACTGCAAAACCTATGGTAAAAAGAATCATTGCCTCTACCACCACGACTATAAAAACAATTATCGGTTCCCCGAAAACATCTTCACCGATCAGATAAGTGCCGAGCAAAATTGCAATAATGATAATACCCATTACCAAAAACAAAAACTGAGGACATTTCCACAAAGGGACTCCGTAATCTTCACATTGCTTGAAAATATTGAGCTCCTCCGAAATTTTCTTCTTATTTGGCATTTAATTTAAAATTAATCTTCACAAAGAAGAAAGAGGTTTCCTTCTTGCATTAAAAAATATTTACTTTTTTCTTCATAAAAAAGACTGCCTTCCTCAATATATTCCATTGCCTCCGGGGGATTGATTATCAACAACCGGCTATCTCTTTTGAAGTCAGCTCCGTGAGAATTAACCAACCCGAATTCGACTATCTCCCCGTTTTTTAGATCAACTATCGCTCCGGCACTGTAATTGGTTCCACTCCCCCATTCCGCATAAGCGTAATGGCCGGCAAAATTAACGCCCCCCCTTACCGTATCTTCTATCCGAGTTCTAAAGCTTTCCGCCTCCGGTTCGGTGGAAAAATCAACCTCGTTTTGATCTACGTCAACAACTTCCACTTTGAAGTCAGAAAAATCAAAATCACATTCGTGATTTTCTCCAACACTTAAAAATTCTATTCGGGAAAGATCCATTACGAACTCTCCCACTTTTCCTTTAACTTCCACTCTCCTGCCGGCTAAAGCATCTTTTTCTTGCTGAGAAAAAAGCTCGCAGGCTTTTGCGTCTCCGGTGCAGTCAATCTCTTCCGAAGAGATGTTAAGCTCCATAACGAGCCCCGGAGCTCCTTCTTTTTCATAACTTAAAAACCACCCCTCCTCACCAACATGCATTAGATTGCCAATTTGAGTAGCTTCCCGGTTGTCTTTTTCATTATTTATATCTATAAAATTAGCCTCTTCTTCATAAAAAAACCATCCGCCCAATGAAATTAAAATTATCAAAAAAATTATCGATAATATGGTCTTTTTATGGTTTTGAAAACGCATTGAGTAATTATAACAATATTCTTAAAGAAAACAACTACTCAGAAAGAAGAAAGACTTTGTCATTTTTTCTAACGCGAGAATCTATCTTAATCCCCACCTCTTCTCCCTTCTCGGCCTCGATAGTGGTCTCTTTTTCAATTTCCATAGATTCCACCGTGATTTCCAAGTAAGTATTCTTTCCTTCGATTAATATTTTCTGCCCCACTTCCAGCCCTTGATGAATTAATCTTATCGAAGCTACACCCGGCTTCGGATAAAAATGAGTTACTTCTCCGAGATGGAATCTTTTCAAGCTTCCGGCATTTCCGGAAACTTCAAAGTTAATTCCTTCCGGGCCGGGAATTCCGAAATAAAAACCGGTGGTAAATCCACGGTTATAAACCTTCTTCAACCTTTTTTTCCAAGCCTTGGCCCTTTTTTTCGTAAAGCTTCCATCAAAATAAGAATCTATCGCTTTTCTATAAATTTTGGCCGTCTCTCTTATGTACTTACTGCTTCTCTGCCTGCCTTCTATTTTAAAGGAGTCTATACCGGCTTCGATCATCTCCGGTATATGTTCAACCATACATATGTCTTTGGGGCTTAAAAAATACTTTCCGTTCGTCTCCAGTTTTGCTCCTTCTTCATCGAAAAGCCGCCACTTTCTTCTACAAAGCTGATTGCAGGCCCCCTTGTTGGCTGATTTATTTTCATAAAAAGCGGATAACAGACACCTTCCGGAAATTGCAAGACACATCGCGCCATGGATAAAAGCTTCAATCTCCAGGTTGGTTTTCTTTTTGACTTCGGATATCTGTTTCAGAGTCATCTCCCGGGCTAATATTACCCGTTCAGCCCCCAAATCTTCATAGAACTCAGCCGATTTCCAATTGGAGACATTCGCCTGTGTGGAAACAAAAAAATCAATACCCACTCTTTTAGCGATCCGGACAGCCGCCGGATCCCAAACTATAACCGCATCTACTTCTGACTTTTTCGCTTCTTTTATTATACGCTCCGCTTTTGAAATATCTTGGTTGTAAAGAGTTGAATTAACCGTCAAATACCCCTTAAGATCGTGTGCGTGACAATCAGCTAAAAATTCGGCCAACTCATCAAGGGTTATACCCTCGGAATTAGCTCTCAAATTAAGTTCGGAAACACCAAAATAAACCGCATCGGCGTAATCCTTGCACGCCTCGAATCCGGCCCTGTTTTTAATCGGACTCATGAGTTCCGGCTTTTCTTTTTTCATCTCTTTAATTTAACTCTTCCAAATTTTCACCATAACGATCGATCTTCCAGTCTATTTCCTCATCCGAATTTTCCGGATTGTCGGTTGTGAAGTGAAAACTGTCGTTTTTCCACTTTATATTTCTAAAGCGAGGAAGGAATTCCCCCAATTTCAATTGTGGGTCTTCGTCGCGATTAAGATGAAAAGCGGACAAAATATCTTCTTCAGACAAGGTAAATACTTCTTCAAGTTCTTCAATATTGTCGACGGAAAGATAATCTCCCCGCGCTCTGGCGGTGGCCAACGGATAAACAATTAATTTTGAATCGGATGACCAGAAAAACTCTTCTACCTCTCCCCTTTTATAGTCCCTCACCAAATCAATTTGACCGTCTTCAGTATCAACTATTCCGATAAAAGACATATGAGTAGCGGCGAAATAACTGTGAACCGAAAAAGCGAGCTGCTTCTTATCCGGAGAAAGTGCCGCCGTTTTATCAAAAAAATGAAAAGAGTCGGGAGTAATTTCCGTTTCCTCAATGTCTTCTGCAAAACGAGGAGTTTCTCTGAAAAGATCTCCCCATCTCTCCTCGGCCCATTTTCTGAACTCCTCAATATTCGTTTCAAATATTATTTCCTCTCTCTCATCAGAAACCCTTATAGACTCAACATCTTCGTCACTGATCTGCTCTACCGTTCTTTCGGGAGTAACCTCCTCTCCTCTTTCCATTTCGAAAAGATAATAGACGCCGAATAGAATAAAAACAGCCGTGGTCAAAGTAATAATTATTTTTTTCATAGTTTTAGTGTTTGATTAATTGAGTATAGCAAAATTAAAAATTTTTAAAAAATTGTCTTTACTTGTGAAATAAAAACACCATAACGAATCGAAGTATAATCAAAAGGGTCAGTCTTTCTTTTTTCTGGCTAATAAACTTAGAACTCAGCTGAATATTCACGCTTTTTGATTGTTTTTTAATTCTTCCACTTTTTCTTTTACCGTCTCCCGTATGCGGCTACCGACATTTCTTCTCAATCTGAAATAGTTGGTAAAAAGCAAACCTTTTTCCTTGATTTGGGACACTTTTTCATCAGCTTTTATTTCCCGATTCAATTCTCGTCCGACTTTTTCGTATATTGATCTCAAAGCAAAAACCTTGGGAGAGATATGTTCTTCTCCGAATTCATTGATAGCTTTTTTTATCTTATAAGCCAAACCGAAAGATTCAACGAGGTCAACCGAAAAAACTCCGTAAACCATACCAAGAAAAAATATTTGTGACCCGCCAATAGTGACTTCTTGCATTAATTTATCAAAATAAGGAAATAGTCCGTATTTAAAAAAGGCTCCCAAAAACAGCCAATAAAATATGAACGTAGGACATATTCGACCTTGCAGATTGAATTTTCTGTCCGAGTAATCCCAAAGCTTTATCTTAAATGTCTTTTCAAAAAAAAGACTGGTTAAGTATTCCAAAGTCGTGACTGAAAAAAGAAAAACGATGATTGATCCGACTATGGACAATTCTTCCGAATAATAAGTGATAAAATAAGCCGCAAGTCCTCCAAAGCCGTATATAGGGGTGTAGGGACCTCTTAAGAATCCGGGGTTTACAAAATTTTTCGCCTCGTAAGAGCGATACGCAAGTTCAATGACCCACCCTATGATCATGAAGATTAAAAATGCGAGCAAAATATTTTCCGTAACTATCTCCATATGATTAAAATAGGTGTTGATGAATCCTGAAAAATAATATATTCGATTTGATAAACTGATTAACTATATCACAAAATAAAAAACCGACTAAATGTCGGCTTTTAAAAATTATCAATAGAAATGCTGCGGGACCAGGACTCGAAGGTTCTGGCTAAGTCGGATTGCTTCGCAATCGGGTAGCGCATAAGAGAAGTAGAACCCGAAACTCAATCAAATTCAGAGACTTTTTAAACATTTCGGATTCAAGGAATAAGGAGCGAGCAATGTGGTAACATCGTAAGCGACGAAATGACAACGAAGACGAATGTTTAA
>PWHM01000082.1 GCA_003554915.1 Candidatus Nealsoniibacteriota bacterium | reverse complement strand
GCGACTGGCCGTCAATGAAGACAACTGTTCGGGTTGCCGGGTCTGTCAGCTGATTTGCGCGATGGAGCAAGTTGCAGAGAACAATCCCAAGAAGGGCCGTCTGGGCATACATGGCAAATTCCCCGAGCCGGGCAAGTATGAGATCAGCTGCTGCGATCAGTGTGGCATATGTGCAGAAGTATGCCCGGTTGAGGCCATTGAAGAGCATTCCGACGGTTATTACTGGGTCAATGAGGACCTCTGCACGGGATGCTTGTTATGCGTCGAGGAGTGCCCACGGGGAGTCATGTTCACCCATCCTGATAGAGAAGCTCCCTTCAAGTGCGTAGATTGTGGAGTATGCGTGACTTACTGCCCGAGAAATGCCATTTACGATGCCGACGAGCCTGACAAGACTAAATATAAGGAATTCAAGGAGGTGCAGTGAAGTGCTGTACGGATACGCCGGTCGCATTTTGCGAGTAAACTTGGATGACGGTTCCACACAAGTCACCGAAACTCCCGAAGAAATGGCCCGGAAGTTCATCGGTTCGAGAGGGTTTGGCTCAAAACTGCTGTGGGACGAGCTGGATTCTGACGTTGAGCCCTTCGACCGCCAGAACATAATAGTTATGGCCGCTGGCCCCCTGTCGGGAGTACTGCTGCCGTCCTCCGGTAAGATATCGTTTCACACCAAGTCGCCGGCGACGGGAGGATACGCCGACAGCAACATGGGCGGGCACATCTGCGCCGAGCTAAAGCAGGCAGGTTATGATGCAGTCATCATAGAGGGCAGGGCCGACGAACCCTCCTACCTGTACCTGGAGGATGATGAGGTGGAGGTGAGGTCTGCAGGCGACCTGTGGGGAATGGGATGTTTCGAAGGTGAAGAGTACATGAAGGAACAGCTGGGCGAAGACGCCCAGATCGCCCTCATTGGCCCCGCCGGAGAAAACAAGGTCAAATATGCCTGCATCGGCCACGACTTTGGCCGTCAGGCGGGTCGTTGTGGTGTTGGCGCGGTCATGGGAGACAAGAATCTCAAGGCGGTGGTCGTGCGGGGCAGCAAAACCATTCCGCTCAAGGACCCGGAAGCGGTCCTGCAGAAGGCCAAGGAAATGTACGAGCGGGTGTTTGAGGTTCCCGGATTTCAAGAGTGGACTCCGCAGGGAACTGCCGGAGTCACCGACTGGGTAAACGAGATCGGTGCCTTTCCCACCAAGAACTTCTGGACCGGTTACTTTGAGGATTACCAGGACATAAACGGCAGGGCCATACTGGAGCGCATTCTGGTTACGCACAAGGGCTGCTTCGCCTGTCCGATACCCTGCGGCAAGTACAGTGCGGGTCGGGTAGGGGATGAGGAGTTCGTCGTAGAGGGTCCTGAATACGAGACCATAGCCATGATGGGCGGCAACCTGATGCTGGATACCATCGAGAAGGTGGCCTATGCCAACCGCGTTGCCGATGATCTGGGCATCGATACTATCTCCGGCGGGAACGTGATAGCGTTTGCCATGGAGTGCTTTGAGGACGGCCTCCTGGATGAGGAGACGGTCGGACGCAGCCTGCAGTGGGGTGACGTTGACGACGTGGTTTACCTGCTCGAGCTGATCGCCAACCGGGAGGGCATAGGCGACTTGCTGGCCGAGGGAGTGCGCCGCGCCGCCCGTCACATCGGCGGAGGTTCGCAGAAGTACGCCATAGAGACCAAGGGGCTGGAATGGAGCGGCTACGAGAGCCGCGGCGCTCCCTCGCAGATGCTGGCCTATGCAACTGCAGATATCGGCGCCCACCACAATCGGGCCTGGGCGATTACCTATGACATAGCCGTGGGGCGTGAGAAGCTGGAGGGCAAGGCGGAAAAGACGGTGGAACTTCAGCACCTGCGGCCGCTGTTCGACGCCCTGGGGATATGCCGTCTGCCCTGGGTGGAGATCGACTTCGAACTGGAGCATTACGAGGATATATTCAAGATGGTGACCGGGATGGATTTCAGCTGGGATGACCTGCTGCGCGCGTCTGAGCGCATATGGAACCTCAACCGCGCCTTCAACATGAAACACATTCCCGGGTTCGGTCGGGAGTACGACAGCGTGCCGGAGCGGTTCTTCGATGAGGATATGCCCACCGGCCCCGCCGAAGGGAGCCGGGTTCCGCGCGCCGATTTTGAGAAGCTGTTGGACCGCTATTACCAGCTGCGGGGATGGGATGACAACGGTAGGCCAACTGCCGAGACGATGAAAGATCTGGGTCTGGACTTCGTTATAGAGGAATTGGATCTGAAGTAACGAGAAAACTCAAACCCGAGACCCCCGGGAAGACCGGCCATCGGTGGCACCCGGGGGTTTTTCTTCTTTTCACATCAGCGCAAGTTCACTGCTTCTGTCCGCCCGGTATTCATCGCCAGCGGGTCGGGAGAAGATCCATTCCAAAGTTGTGTTCATCCAGCTGGTATACGGGGCGGGGCAGAAGCCCAGATCGGCTGCCGCGCGGTGAGTACTAAGCGTCTTGGGCGAGGGAACCGGCGGGCTGTATCCGGCAAGCTGGCTGTTGAGGCGTTCGTCAGGCACGTCCACTATCTGGGGAGGCTTTGCTCCCAGGCAGTAAGCAATTACGTACAGGTAGCGCTCCAGTGATAGGACCTCCGGCTGCGCCAGGTTATAAACTCTGTCGTACGCTCTCTGGTTGTCAACTGCCGTTATCACCGCTTTGGCCACGTCGTCGCGATACACCTTTTGAAAAACTCTTCCGCGCTGACTGCGCCTGATAATAATACCTCCGCCATCTTCAACCCGGCGGGCAAAGAACTCCGTTCTGCCCGTCGGATCCCAGGGCCCCTCAACCTGCGGCGGACGGAATATGGTGAAGTGCAGCTGCTGTTTTTTGGCCGCCCGGACCAGCTGTCTTTCCGCCTCCAATTTTCCCTTTCTATAGGGCCTTTTGGCCTGTTTGACGGCTTGCTTCAGCCACTGCACATCAGGCGGTACCGCTTCTTCGGACAGGGGTTTCATCATATCTGTCCAGCTGTCAGTTTCCGATCTTCCCCGGGTGGTGCAGAAAACGAAGTCGCCCGCCGGGATATGCCCGCTGTGGTGATACACGCTCCCTGAACTCATAAGCAGGTACTGCCGGGTTTGGCCGATCGCCTCAACCACGG